>NZ_JAPVZF010000004.1:0-131623 GCF_041432195.1 Streptococcus sp. 27098_8_23
AACCAGCACAGGTCCTCAGGGTGTTCCACAAACAGGAACCCCGACCTTCCAAGGTGGTGATCCACTGGTTCCAATCGATGAAACGGTCGAGCCAACCTTCGCAGATGGAAGCAAAGAGAAGTCTATTCCAGGTCAAGGAACTTACACGATTGCCCCAGACGGAACGGTAACTTTCACTCCAGACAAACAGTTTGTCGGAAACCCAGAACCAGTCACAGTCAAACGTGTAGATAAGAATGGCACTCCGGTCACTGCGACTTACAGTCCAGAGTTTACGAAAGTAACACCAACTGGCACTGGCGCAACCAGCACAGGTCCTCAGGGTGTTCCACAAACAGGCACCCCAACCTTCCAAGGTGGTGACCCACTGGTTCCAATCGATGAAACAGTTGAGCCAACTTTTGAAGATGGCAGCAAAGAGAAGTTTATTCCAGGTCAAGGAACTTACACGATTGCCCCAGACGGCACAGTGACCTTCACTCCAGACAAACAGTTTGTCGGAAACCCAGCTCCAGTCACAGTCAAACGTGTGGATAAGAATGGCACTCCAGTGACTGCGACCTACAGTCCAGAGCTCACTAAGGTAACACCAACTGGTAAAGATACTTCTTCAGTGAACATTAAGGGGCTTGTTCAAACGGGTACACCAACATTTGAAGGTGGTAATCCGCTTGTTCCAATCGATGAAACAGTCGAGCCAACCTTTGAAGATGGATCAACTGAAAAAGTGATTCCAGGTGAAGGAACTTATGCAATCTCACCAGATGGCACCGTTACCTTCACTCCAGAGGCAGACTTTGTAGGAAAAGGAACAGGCGTAACGATTGTCCGTAAGGATAAGAACGGTACTCCAGTTACTGCAAGCTATCGTCCAACAGTTGTAGATCCATCTACTGGTCATGACACGGCTTCTACAGGAGCAAAAGGCCAACCACAAGTGGCAACACCAGTGTTTGAAGGAAATATCGATTCGACTGTACCACCAACATTTGAGGATGGTAGCACGACTATGATTGTTCCGGGTGAAGGAAGCTATACAATTGATAAAGATGGTAAGATTACCTTTACTCCAGAACCAGACTTTGTTGGTACAGCTAAAGGATTGGTTGTGAAACGTCTGGATATGTATGGAAATGTAGTTACTGCTCACTACACACCAACTGTCCTTGGACAAACACAAGTGAGTGATGCGACATCAGAAGGTCTTAAAGGTCAAACTCAGACTGGTAAACCAAACTTTACAGGTGATGTCGATCTGACAGTTCCGCCAACCTTTGAAGATGGAACAACTGAAAAAGTCGTTCCAGGTCAAGGAACTTATGTAATCTCACCAGATGGCACCGTCACCTTCACTCCAGAGGCAGACTTTGTAGGACAAGCCAAAGGTGTGAAAGTGATCCGTAAAGACCGTAATGGAAATATCATTTCAGGATTCTATACTCCAACAGTAGTAGAACTTCCAGAGCAAGTGAAGCCGTCTGATAAAAAAGAACTTTCAGTATCTGATTCGAAACCAGATCAATTGACTCAAAACATCTCTGTAGAAAAAAATCAACTTCCAAATACAGGAAGTCAAGAAGATGGTTTGAAAAATCTAGGAATTCTGACAGCCCTAGCAGGTGCTATGACACTTGGATTGCTAGGTAAAAAGAAACGAAACGATGAATCAGACTAATCATTTTTAAGAACCGAGAAATTGGTTCTTTTTTTATGACATTTGTCATATTTCCTAGTGACAGAAGCATCTAGCTCAGTTAACTTCAAAGGACTATAATTGAAGTATGAAATGGAGGAAGAAGAAATGAAAAATAAAATGATTGTCGCAGTGAGTTTAGTAGCAGCAGGAGTTATGACCTATCTCATGTTTTCAGGATTGGACGAGGGTTTCTACCATTTTCCTTGGGAGCTCTTTGCTGGCTTTGGAATGATGTCTTGGCTTGTCAGAGAAGGTTTGAAATTGGTCAGAGATGTGAAAAAGGAGTTTGAGGAATGAAAAAAGCAATCATCTATTTCTTTATCAGCCTATCACTCTTGGTATGGTTAGTGGAAATGTTTACTGGTTGGTTTGACCAAACCGTGCTTCGCCAATTTATTCGTGGTGCTTGGGGTTTTGGGTTTATGATTTTCGTCGTTTTCCCTATGGGAATGAAGTGGTTGAAAGGAGAATCTCATGACTGTGATTAAAGTTGAGAAATTGAGTAAGAAAATAAAAGACAAGGAGATCTTGCGGAACATCTCCTTTGAAATCAACGATGGTGAATGTGTCGCCTTGATCGGACCTAATGGAGCAGGTAAGACGACCTTGATTGATTGCCTCTTGGGCGACAAGTTCGTGAGCTCAGGTCAGATAGCTATTCAAGGCTTTGCACCAACAAATCCTCGATTAAAGCAGCTTATTTCTATCTTACCTCAAGAAAATACGGTGGTTCAAGACTTGAAAGTGAAAGAACTCTTATCCTTCTTTCAATCAATCTATCCAAACAGTCTCTCCAATCAAGAAATTGATGACTTGCTGAGATTTTCGGACAAACAGAAAAATCAGCTAGCGGGCAAGTTGTCTGGTGGGCAAAAACGTTTGTTCTCTTTCGTGTTGGCACTAATAGGTCGTCCGAAAATTCTATTTTTGGACGAACCAACTGCTGCCATGGATACCTCGACACGTCAGCATTTTTGGGAAATTGTCAATCAGTTAAAGAAAAATGGTGTCACCATTGTCTACTCTTCTCACTATATCGAAGAGGTAGAACATACGGCTGACCGCATTTTGGTCCTCCACAAGGGTGAATTGATCCGGGATACGACACCTTATGCCATGCGTGGTGAAGAACAAGAAAAACATTTTACGGTACCACTAACTTATCAGGAAGTTATCAGCACTTTGGACCAGATTCAAGGGCTTGAAATCAAGCAAAATGCTCTTTCCTTCACAACCAAAGAAGCCAGTCAAGTATGGAAAACCTTACAAGAACAGGGCTGCACGATTGAAGAAATTGAAGTTCGCAATCGAACTCTCTTAGACAGTATCTTCGAAACGACTCAAGACTAAAGGAGATTGACGATGAAAAATATGACAAGTCTCATGAAAGTGGAAATCATTCTGATGAAACGGCAAGCCGTCTACTACTTGCTATCCATCGGACTTCCAAGTGTGTTTTACCTTATCTTTTCTGGTATGATGTCAGGGTCAGATGTTCCAGAAATTGTTCTTCAAGCCTATCTTTTTGCCATGACGCTCTTTAGTATCATGTCAAGCGCCTTTTTCAGTATCCCTAGCACACTCGAGTCTGATAAGACAAACAACTGGCAAAAATTGATTCAACATTCTCCCGTATCTATGGTAGAATATTATGTATCAAAACTGTTCAGTACCCTACTGACTTTCTTGTTATCAATTACAGTTGTCTTTTCAGTTGGTCATTTTGTCCGTGGAGTGACCCTGCCTTGGCTTGACTGGATGGTAATTGGCGCTATTTTGCTGATCGGAAGCGTGGTCTTTATCAGCATGGGGGTCTTGGTGAGCTTGCTACCCAGTGCTCAACTGATGACGGTTGTTGGAAATATTGCCTATATTGCTTTGGCTGTTCTAGGTGGACTGTGGTTCCCCTTGGATTCCTTCCCAGAATGGCTCCAATCTATTGGAAAGCTGACTCCAACCTATCAACTGATGCAGGTCGTCTCTACTTATTTGGAACACCATGAATTTAATATTCTTGCTGCCTTGGTTGTGCTAGGCTATACAGTTTTCTTTGGTGTACTGGTAATCCAGCTGAAAAAAAGGATTGAGGTAAAATAAATCTATGTTGGAAAAATTTAAAAACATTCATTATATGTTTCATATTTCAATAGTGTTTATCATCTTTCCTATAGCGGGTGTCATCGTTGGAGATTACCCGCTTTTAACCTTGCTATGGACCCTACTATTTGTACTTGCCTTCTATTCGGTTTTAATCAGTCAGAATCGCACCGTGCAGTGGCTAGCATGGTGGTCCATGCTTGTCTACATTTTTTATACATCTGTTTGGCTAAGTTCAGGTTTCACATGGTTTATCTTTTATTTATCCAATCTCCTTATTTATGAGCTGGATGAGATTTCTTTTCACTCTTGGCGTTTTGTCAGTTTTATTGTCCTGCAACCATTTATTCTGACCGGAATCTATATGGTCAATCATGTTAGTCCCTGGCAGCTACTCTTTTTCTTGGTGACCTTTATCTTTTCCGATGCAATGACCTTTGGTCTTTATCGAATTCGATTGTCGGAGGACATAAAAGAAGAAAAGATGAAACAAAATGCCAAGCTCAATCTTTTCTTGGCTGAAAACGAACGCAGTCGTATCGGCCAGGATCTTCATGACAGTCTAGGCCATACTTTTGCCATGCTGAGTGTGAAGACGGACCTTGCACTCCAGCTTCTCCAAATGCAGGCCTATCCTCAAGTGGAAAAAGAATTAAAAGAAATTCATCAGATCAGTAAAGAATCCATGAATGAAGTTCGTACAATTATCGAAAATCTTAAAACCAGAACCCTTGCTTCTGAATTTACGACTGTTAAAAAAATGCTGGAAATTGCAGGAATTGAAACAGAAATCAATCACCAACTAGATACAGCTAGCCTAACTCAGGAATTAGAATCAACGGCCTCCATGATTTTGCTTGAATTGGTGACCAACATCATCAAACATGCCAAAGCATCCAAAGCTTACTTGAAATTAGAACGAACAGAGAAAGAACTCATTCTAACAGTGAGAGATGATGGCTGTGGCTTTGCTTCTCTAAAAGGGGATGAACTCCATACCGTTCGAGACCGTGTCCTTCCTTTTTCAGGAGAAGTAAAAGTGATTAGTCAGAAACAGCCGACTGAAGTGCAGGTTCGGCTACCTTATAAGGAGAGAAACTAAGATGAAATTACTTGTTGCAGAAGATCAAAGTATGTTGCGAGATGCTATGTGCCAGTTGCTTACCTTTCAAGCAGATGTAGATTCTGTCCTACAAGCCAAGGATGGCCAAGAAGCAATCCAACTTTTAGAAAAAGAGTCTGTGGATATCGCCATTCTTGACGTAGAAATGCCTGTTAAGACAGGCCTCGAAGTCTTGGAATGGCTACGAGCAGAAAAGCCAGAAACAAAGGTGGTTGTGGTGACGACCTTCAAGCGCCCCGGATATTTTGAACGTGCGGTCAAGGCTGGAGTGGATGCTTATGTCTTAAAAGAAAGAAGCATCGCAGACCTCATGCAAACCTTGCACACTGTTCTCGAAGGACGCAAGGAATATTCGCCTGAATTGATGGAAGTGGTGATGACGCACCCCAATCCGTTAACAGAGCAAGAAATCGCTGTTTTAAAGGGAATCGCTCAGGGTTTGTCTAATCAAGAAATCGCGGATCAGCTTTATCTATCAAATGGAACCGTCCGAAACTATGTCACCAATATTCTTTCGAAACTAGATGCTGGTAATCGAACAGAGGCAGCCAACATTGCAAAAGAATCTGGTTGGCTTTGATAAGAAGGGTTAAACAATTTCGAAATGATAACTTGAATCGAAGGAAATCCATACTAGAAAGGAGGAGGCAAATTGCCTCCTTTTCTGGTTTAGAAAAGCGGTAAAAGCTAGTGTCAAAGAGTTAAAAGATCAGAATAAAAATGAAAAATATCTTGACAATGAAGGAAAAATTGTGTTACAATAATAGACGGTACTTTTTACTTTTGGTCTCTCAAAAGTGTACAGGGACGTGCTGACAAATGTTGCAAAAGTACACACAGATGGTAGCTGTCACCAAGTGTATCATCACCAAAAATAAAAAAACACAGGAGAATGTAGATGCCTACAATTAACCAATTGGTTCGCAAACCGCGTAAATCAAAAGTAGAAAAATCTAAATCACCAGCTTTGAACGTTGGTTACAACAGTCATAAAAAAGTTCAAACAAACGTTTCTTCACCACAAAAACGTGGTGTTGCAACTCGTGTGGGAACAATGACACCTAAAAAACCTAACTCTGCCCTTCGTAAATTCGCTCGTGTACGTTTGAGCAACCTTATCGAAGTTACTGCCTACATCCCAGGTATCGGACACAACTTGCAAGAGCACAGCGTGGTGCTTCTTCGTGGTGGACGTGTAAAAGACCTTCCAGGGGTACGTTACCATATCGTCCGTGGTGCACTTGATACTGCAGGTGTTAACGATCGTAAACAAGGCCGTTCTAAATACGGTACTAAACGTCCAAAAGCATAAGGAAAGGGGATAAAGAGAAATGAGTCGTAAAAATAGAGCTCCAAAACGTGACGTATTGCCAGATCCGCTTTACAATTCACAATTAGTTACTCGTCTTATCAACCGCGTTATGCTTGATGGTAAACGTGGTACAGCTGCTTCAATCGTTTACGGTGCTTTTGAGCAAATCAAAGAAGCTACTGGTAACGATGCACTTGAAGTATTTGAAACAGCTATGGAAAACATCATGCCTGTACTTGAAGTACGTGCACGTCGTGTTGGTGGATCTAACTACCAAGTTCCAGTTGAAGTTCGTCCGGAACGCCGTACAACGCTTGGACTTCGTTGGTTGGTAACAATTGCTCGCCTTCGTGGTGAACACACAATGCAAGACCGTCTTGCAAAAGAAATCTTGGATGCTGCGAACAACACTGGTGCAGCAGTTAAGAAACGTGAAGACACTCACCGTATGGCTGAAGCTAACCGTGCCTTCGCACACTTCCGTTGGTAATAAAATGATACTAAGAGCGGTAAAGGCCCAAGGCAAAAATAGGAAACTGATGCAGTGTTCCGTGAACACAAAGCAGTTTATCTTTTTTGCACCGGGCCTCGCTCGGGTTCAAATTAGCTAAAACGATTAGTATTAGCTTCAATTCAACTTATATACAAGTTGAAACCAACAAAAACAAGATAAACATTGAGAACGGGTAGGTCCTGCCTATCCGTTTTTATTAAAATCGTGTTATAATAGAATAGAAATTAAAATAAATAGGAGAAACAAACCTCATGGCACGCGAATTTTCACTTGAAAAAACTCGTAATATCGGTATCATGGCTCACGTCGATGCCGGTAAAACAACAACTACTGAGCGTATTCTTTACTACACTGGTAAAATCCACAAAATCGGTGAAACTCACGAAGGTGCGTCACAAATGGACTGGATGGAGCAAGAGCAAGAACGTGGTATCACAATCACATCTGCTGCGACAACAGCTCAATGGAACAACCACCGCGTAAACATCATCGACACACCAGGACACGTGGACTTCACAATCGAAGTACAACGTTCTCTTCGTGTATTGGACGGTGCGGTTACTGTTCTTGACTCACAATCAGGTGTTGAGCCTCAAACTGAAACAGTTTGGCGTCAAGCAACTGAGTACGGAGTTCCACGTATCGTATTTGCCAACAAAATGGACAAAATCGGTGCTGACTTCCTTTACTCAGTAAGCACACTTCACGACCGTCTTCAAGCAAACGCACACCCAATCCAATTGCCAATCGGTGCTGAAGATGACTTCCGCGGTATCATCGACTTGATCAAGATGAAAGCTGAAATCTATACTAATGACCTTGGTACAGATATCCTTGAAGAAGATATTCCAGCTGAATACCTTGACCAAGCTCAAGAATACCGTGAAAAATTGGTTGAAGCAGTCGCTGAAACTGATGAAGACTTGATGATGAAATACCTTGAAGGTGAAGAAATCACTAACGAAGAATTGAAAGCTGCTATCCGTAAAGCAACTATCAACGTTGAATTCTTCCCAGTATTGTGTGGATCTGCCTTCAAGAACAAGGGTGTTCAATTGATGCTTGATGCGGTTATCGACTACCTTCCAAGCCCACTTGATATCCCAGCGATCAAAGGTATCAACCCAGATACAGACGAAGAAGAAACTCGTCCAGCATCTGACGAAGAGCCATTCGCAGCTCTTGCCTTCAAGATTGCAACAGACCCATTTGTAGGTCGTTTGACATTCTTCCGTGTATACTCAGGTGTTCTTCAATCAGGTTCTTACGTAATGAACACTTCTAAAGGTAAACGTGAACGTATCGGACGTCTTGTGCAATTGCATGCCAATAGTCGTCAAGAAATCGAAACCGTTTATGCTGGTGATATTGCAGCTGCTATTGGTTTGAAAGATACTACAACTGGTGATTCATTGACAGATGAAAAAGCTAAAATCATCCTTGAGTCAATCCACGTTCCAGAACCAGTTATCCAATTGATGGTTGAGCCAAAATCTAAAGCTGACCAAGATAAGATGGGTATCGCCCTTCAAAAATTGGCTGAAGAAGATCCAACATTCCGCGTTGAAACAAACGTTGAAACTGGTGAAACAGTTATCTCTGGTATGGGTGAACTTCACCTTGACGTCCTTGTTGACCGTATGCGTCGTGAGTTCAAAGTTGAAGCGAACGTAGGTGCTCCTCAAGTATCTTACCGTGAAACATTCCGCGCTTCTACTCAAGCACGTGGATTCTTCAAACGTCAGTCTGGTGGTAAAGGTCAATTCGGTGATGTATGGATTGAGTTTAGTCCAAACGAAGAAGGAAAAGGATTCGAATTCGAAAACGCAATCGTCGGTGGTGTGGTTCCTCGTGAATTTATCCCAGCGGTTGAAAAAGGTTTGGTAGAATCTATGGCTAACGGTGTTCTTGCAGGTTACCCAATGGTTGACGTTAAAGCTAAACTTTACGATGGTTCATACCACGATGTCGACTCATCTGAAACAGCCTTCAAGATCGCGGCTTCACTTGCCCTTAAAGAAGCTGCTAAATCAGCACAACCAGCTATCCTTGAACCAATGATGCTTGTAACCATCACTGTTCCAGAAGAAAACCTTGGTGATGTTATGGGTCACGTAACTGCTCGTCGTGGACGTGTAGATGGTATGGAAGCACACGGTAATAGCCAAATCGTTCGTGCTTACGTTCCACTTGCTGAAATGTTCGGTTACGCAACAGTTCTTCGTTCTGCATCTCAAGGGCGTGGTACCTTCATGATGGTATTTGACCACTACGAAGATGTACCTAAGTCAGTACAAGAAGAAATCATTAAGAAAAACAAAGGTGAAGACTAATCAGTCCTCACTCTAGAAGGAAGTCACTTAGTGGCTTCCTTTTTTGTCTTTAACTATTCATTTTTGCTGAATATAGTATACAAATTTGGTCGCTAAGTGATAGAATTACTAATTTTATCCAGAAAGAAAATATTCTAATTTGATAAATTAAAGTAAATAAAGGTTCCTAATTCCGTAGAAAAGTTAATAAAAATGAGGGAAAGATTCATAAATACACTTTTAGATAGAAAATTCAGAAAATTGACTCTTTTGCCTTGAAAATTTTTGAAAAAATGGTATGATAGTAACAAGCTATTTTTTTAAGAGAAGAGAAAGGGGAACAATGGAGAAAATCAGTTTAGACGCTCCTAAGACGGGATCGGACCTAGTTTTGGAAACCCTCCATGATTTAGGAATTGATACCATATTTGGTTATCCTGGTGGGGCTGTCTTGCCTTTATATGATGCGATTTATAATTTCAAAGGTATTCGTCACATTTTGGGTCGTCATGAGCAAGGTTGTTTGCACGAAGCTGAAGGTTATGCCAAATCAACTGGAAAGTTGGGTGTTGCCGTCGTCACGAGTGGGCCGGGAGCAACAAATGCCATTACAGGGATTGCAGATGCCATGAGCGATAGCGTTCCCCTTTTGGTCTTTACAGGTCAGGTTGCGAGAGCTGGGATTGGGAAAGATGCCTTTCAGGAAGCAGACATCGTGGGTATTACCATGCCCATTACCAAGTACAATTACCAAGTACGTGAAACGGCTGACATTCCTCGTATCATTACGGAGGCTGTGCATATCGCAACGACTGGTCGTCCAGGTCCAGTTGTGATTGACTTGCCAAAGGATGTATCAGCTCTAGAGACAGATTTCATCTATTCACCGGAGGTGAATTTACCAAGTTACCAACCGACGCTTGATCCAAATGACATGCAAATCAAGAAAATCTTGAAGCAATTGTCAAAAGCCAAGAAACCGGTTTTGTTAGCAGGTGGTGGTATCAGCTATGCAGAAGCTTCTAAGGAGCTCAATGAATTTGCTGAACGTTACCAAATTCCAGTAGTCACTAGTCTTTTGGGGCAAGGAACCATTGCAACGAGTCATCCGCTCTTCCTAGGGATGGGAGGCATGCACGGTTCTTTCGCAGCCAACATTGCCATGACCGAGGCAGACTTTATGATTAGTATTGGTTGTCGTTTCGACGACCGCTTGACGGGAAATCCTAAGACCTTTGCTAAAAATGCTAAGGTTGCTCATATCGATATTGATCCAGCTGAGATTGGTAAGATTATCAGTGCAGATATTCCTGTAGTGGGGGATGCTAAGAAAGCCTTGCAGATGCTACTGGCAGAACCAACTGTTCATAACAATACTGAAAAGTGGATTGAAAAAGTCACCAAGGACAAGAATCGAGTTCGTTCTTATGATAAGAAAGAACGTGTGGTTCAGCCTCAGGCCGTTATTGAACGCATCGGTGAGTTGACGAATGGGGATGCCATTGTTGTCACAGACGTAGGGCAACACCAAATGTGGACAGCTCAGTATTATCCTTACCAAAATGAGCGTCAGTTAGTCACTTCTGGTGGTTTGGGTACCATGGGCTTCGGAGTTCCTGCAGCTATTGGAGCCAAGATTGCCAATCCAGAAAAAGAAGTCATCCTTTTTGTCGGTGATGGTGGTTTCCAAATGACCAACCAAGAGCTAGCAATCCTAAACATCTACAAGGTGCCGATTAAGGTTGTCATGTTGAATAACCACTCACTAGGAATGGTTCGTCAGTGGCAGGAATCCTTCTATGAGGGTAGAACTTCAGAGTCAGTCTTTGATACCCTTCCTGACTTCCAGTTGATGGCACAGGCCTACGGCATTAAAAACTATAAGTTTGATAATCCAGAGACGATAGAGAAGGATCTAGAAGTCATTCTGGAGGATGTGCCCATGTTTATCGAGGTGGATATTTCTCGTAAGGAACAGGTCTTACCGATGGTACCAGCTGGTAAGAGCAATCATGAGATGTTGGGGGTGAAGTTCCATGCGTAGAATGTTAACAGCTAGATTGCAAAACCGTTCAGGAGTTTTGAATCGTTTTACAGGTGTCCTTTCTCGTCGTCAAGTCAATATTGAGAGTATCTCAGTTGGTGCGACAGAGAACCCCAATGTATCTCGTATCACCATCATTATTGATGTAGCATCTCATGATGAAGTAGAGCAAATCATTAAACAGCTCAATCGTCAGATTGATGTGATTCGCATTCGTGATATCACAGATAAACCACACTTGGAAAGAGAAGTTATCTTGGTGAAGGTATCTGCTCCTGCTGAGAAGCGTGCAGAAATCTTGGCCATTATCCAACCTTTCCGTGCAACGGTAGTAGATGTGGCTCCAAGCTCAATCACCATCCAGATGACTGGAAATGCTGAAAAGAGTGAAGCTTTATTGCGAGTGATTCGACCATACGGTATTAAAAATATCGCTCGTACGGGTGCAACTGGATTTACCCGTGACTAATACTCTTTGATTTTCATTGAGTATAAAATCCAGCATAAATTTGTTAAACCAGCCTATAAGGCAATAAAAATAGAAAAGAGAGAAAAACTATGGCAGTTCAAATGGAATACGAAAAAGATGTTAAAGTAGCAGCGCTTGACGGTAAAAAAATCGCCGTAATCGGTTATGGTTCACAAGGACATGCGCATGCGCAAAACTTGCGTGACTCAGGTCGTGATGTCATCATCGGTGTGCGTCCAGGTAAATCTTTTGACAAAGCAAAAGAAGATGGTTTTGACACTTACACAGTAGCAGAAGCCACTAAATTGGCTGACGTTATCATGATCTTGGCACCAGACGAAATCCAACAGGAATTGTACGAAGCAGAAATCGCTCCAAACTTGGAAGCTGGAAATGCAGTTGGATTTGCTCATGGTTTCAATATCCACTTTGAATTTATCAAAGTTCCTGCAGATGTAGATGTCTTCATGTGTGCTCCTAAAGGACCAGGACACTTGGTACGTCGTACTTACGAAGAAGGATTTGGTGTGCCAGCTCTTTACGCAGTTTACCAAGATGCAACAGGAAATGCTAAAAACATTGCTATGGACTGGTGTAAAGGTGTTGGGGCAGCTCGTGTTGGTTTGCTTGAAACAACTTACAAAGAAGAAACTGAAGAAGATTTGTTTGGTGAACAAGCTGTACTTTGTGGTGGTTTGACTGCCCTTATCGAAGCAGGTTTTGAAGTCTTGACAGAAGCAGGCTATGCCCCAGAATTGGCTTACTTTGAAGTTCTTCATGAAATGAAGTTGATCGTTGACTTGATCTATGAAGGTGGATTCAAGAAAATGCGTCAATCTATTTCAAACACTGCTGAATATGGTGACTATGTATCAGGTCCACGTGTGATTACTGAGCAAGTGAAAGAAAACATGAAAGCTGTTTTAGCAGATATCCAAAATGGTAAATTTGCAAATGACTTTGTAAATGACTAC
Source organism: Streptococcus sp. 27098_8_23 (assembly GCF_041432195.1). Classification (GTDB taxonomy): domain Bacteria; phylum Bacillota; class Bacilli; order Lactobacillales; family Streptococcaceae; genus Streptococcus. The sequence continues at coordinate 12,542 of NZ_JAPVZF010000004.1, forward strand.
AAGGCTGGTCGTCCGAAATTAACTGCTTACCGTGAACAAGCAGCTAACCTTGAAATTGAAAAAGTTGGTGCAGAATTGCGTAAAGCAATGCCTTTCGTTGGTAAAAACGACGACGACGCATTCAAAATCTACAATTAATTCTTGTAAAGAGAGACAGAAGGCGAGTTGGGGGTACCTAACTCGTTTTTTATCTTGAACAGTATTTGAGGAGGAGACAATGCTAAGTGCAAAAGATGTGGTGAAAGCCCACAAAGTTTTGAGTGGTGTAGTAGTTGATACACCACTAGAATATGATCATTATTTATCAGAAAAATACCAAGCAAAGATTTATCTCAAAAAGGAGAATGCGCAACGAGTTCGCTCTTTTAAAATTCGTGGAGCCTATTATGCCATTTCTCAACTATCAAAAGATGAACGCGAGCGTGGTGTAGTCTGTGCCTCTGCGGGAAATCATGCCCAAGGTGTCGCCTATACTTGTAATGAGATGAAGATTCCTGCAACCATTTTTATGCCCATTACAACACCGCAACAAAAGATTGGGCAGGTTCGCTTTTTCGGTGGAGAGTTCGTGACAATCAAGTTGGTTGGGGATACCTTTGATGCTTCTGCTAAGGCAGCACAAGAATTTACATTAACAGAAAACCGCACCTTCATCGATCCTTTTGATGATGCGCATGTTCAGGCTGGTCAAGGGACTGTAGCCTATGAAATTCTTGAAGAAGCCCGTAAAGAGTCTATTGATTTTGATACAGTACTTGTACCAGTAGGTGGTGGCGGATTGATTGCCGGTGTTTCTACTTATATTAAGGAAACCAACCCGACTATTGAAGTGATCGGGGTAGAAGCTAATGGTGCTCGCTCTATGAAGGCTGCCTTTGAAGCTGGGGGACCAGTTAAGCTCAAAGAAATTGATAAGTTCGCTGATGGGATAGCCGTACAAAAGGTTGGACAATTGACCTATGAAGCGACTCGTAAGAATGTTGAAACGCTGATTGGGGTGGACGAGGGATTGATTTCTGAAACCTTGATTGATCTTTATTCCAAACAAGGTATTGTAGCAGAACCAGCCGGAGCTGCCAGCGTTGCAGCCTTGGAAGTTTTATCAGACTATATCAAAGGCAAGACGATTTGTTGTATCATTTCTGGAGGAAATAACGATATCAACCGCATGCCAGAGATGGAAGAACGTGCCTTGATTTACGATGGAATCAAGCATTACTTTGTAGTGAATTTCCCACAACGTCCAGGAGCTCTCCGAGAGTTTGTAAATGACATTTTGGGGCCGCATGATGACATCACTCGTTTTGAATATATCAAACGAGCAAGCAAGGGGACAGGACCAGTCTTGATTGGGATTGCTCTTGCGGATAAGAATGATTATAATGGATTGATTCATCGGATGGAAAAGTTTGACCCATCTTATATTAATTTGAATGGGAATGAAACCTTGTATAATATGCTAGTTTAAGCTAAAATAAAATTATTATCATATTATTTGCGTAATGCTAATGATGGTGCTATAATGATGGTGACGAAAGGGGGAGATTCCCATGGTTTTACAAATTTTACTTGTTTTATTGTTTTTAGTGGTGATTGCATCAGTGATCATGGTTAGTTCTGTGTATGTGGTTCGACAACAATCTGTCGCTATCATAGAACGCTTTGGTAAATACCAAAAGTTGAGCAATAGCGGTATTCATTTACGAGCTCCTTTTGGGATTGATAGGATTGCGGCTAGAGTCCAACTACGATTGTTGCAAAGTGAGATCGTTGTAGAAACTAAAACGCAGGATAATGTATTTGTGACGATGAATGTAGCTACTCAATATCGAGTTAATGAAAACAACGTTACGGATGCTTATTATAAATTGATGCGTCCAGAAGCTCAGATTAAATCCTATATCGAAGATGCTTTACGTTCATCTGTACCTAAGTTAACCTTAGATGAGTTGTTTGAGAAGAAGGATGAAATCGCCTTAGAAGTTCAAAAACAAGTGGCTGAAGAAATGTCTACGTATGGGTATATCATTGTCAAAACGCTGATTACTAAGGTTGAACCTGATGCTGAAGTAAAACAATCAATGAATGAAATTAACGCAGCTCAACGTAAGAGAGTTGCGGCGCAAGAGCTTGCTGAAGCAGATAAGATTAAAATCGTGACCGCAGCAGAAGCAGAAGCAGAAAAAGATCGCCTACATGGTGTAGGGATTGCAGAGCAGCGTAAAGCAATTGTTGACGGACTAGCTGATTCTATCCAAGAGTTAAAGGGAGCCAATGTTGAGCTAACTGAAGAACAAATCATGTCTATCCTATTAACGAACCAGTATTTAGATACGTTGAATAATTTTGCAGATAAAGAGGGTAATAATACAATCTTCCTACCAGCAAATCCTAATGGAGTTGAGGACATAAGAACTCATATATTATCGGCTTTAAAAGCCAAATAAAAATATGCAGAATAATATAGTTACGACGAATATATGTTTTTTTATTGACAAACGAAATAAAAACGTATACAATTAAGTATTGTAAAGAATAATTTAGGAGAAGAACATGGCTAAGTCGAACTTTGAAAAAGTAGAAGCAGTTGTTGGCTGGGTTCGTGATAAGAAAATCACAGGCTACCGTATCTCTAAAGAAACGAATGCGCGTGAAATGTCTATCATTGCTCTAGCACAAGGACGCGCAAAAGTTAAAAATATTTCATTTGAAACAGCTCTTGGTTTAATCGATTTCTATGAAAAAAATCATGAAAAATTTGAAGATTAAACTGTGGTCACAGGCAGGTTCCTGAGTCGAGTCTGCCTTTTCTTTACAATTACAAACTAAAAAGACTGCATTCTTTATGCAGTCTTTGTTTATTAGCTGAGATAACGTTGAAGAAATTCTTTTGTTCGTTCTTCTTTAGGGTTCGTGAAGAGTTCTTCTGGTTTGCCTTCTTCAGCAATGACACCCTTATCCATAAAGATGACACGGTGCGAGACATCGCGAGCGAATTCCATTTCGTGGGTTACGACGATCATGGTCAAGCCTTCTTGAGCCAAATCCTGCATAATTTTGAGGACTTCTCCAACCATTTCAGGGTCAAGAGCAGATGTTGGTTCGTCGAAGAGAATGGCATCAGGATTCATGGAGAGAGCGCGGGCGATAGCCACGCGTTGTTTCTGACCACCTGAGAGTTGTTTAGGCTTGGCTTGCCAGTAGCGTTCTCCCATACCAACTTTTTCGAGATTCTCTTTGGCAATCTTTTCAGCTTCAGAGTGGTCGCGTTTAAGGACAGTCGTCTGAGCGACGATTGTATTTTCGAGGACATTCAGATTTTCAAAGAGATTGAAAGATTGGAAAACCATACCGAGTTTTTCACGATAATGGGTGAGGTTATAGCCTTTTTCTAAGACATTTTCTCCTCGATAGAGAATCTCTCCCTCTGTAGGTGTTTCTAGTAAATTAATCGAACGAAGGAAGGTTGATTTTCCGCTTCCTGAGCTCCCGATGATGGAAATAACCTCTCCTTTATGGACGGCGAGAGAAATGTCTTTTAGCACTTCGTTTTGCCCATAGGATTTTTTGAGGTGTTTGATTTCAAGGATTGGTTGTGTCATTTTTTCAAATCCTCCGTTTGCATTTGGTTAGCACCTGTAGTGTAAGTATCCATGTCCATACGACGTTCGATGAAGCGTAGGATACGGGTCACAGTAAAGGTGAGGACAAAGTAAATCACGGCGATGATGGTAAAGGTCTGGAAGTATTGATAGGTTTGTGTTGCTACAGTATTTCCTGAGAAATAAAGCTCAACAACTGAAATAACGTTCAATACAGAGGTATCTTTGATATTGATGACAAACTCATTACCAGTAGCAGGTAGAATATTACGGACAACCTGAGGTAGGACAATCTTACGCATGGTTTGATTGTGGGTCATACCAAGAGCAGTTGCAGCTTCAAACTGTCCTTTGTCAACTGCTAGAATACCACCACGAACGATCTCTGTCATGTAGGCTCCCGTGTTGATTGAGACGATGAAGATAGCGGCTAGTGTGCGGTCAAGGTTAATACCAAAAGCTTGGGCAGTTCCATAGTAGATAACCATGGATTGAACAATCATCGGTGTACCACGGAAGATCTCGATATAGACATTGAGAATCCAACCGACTAATTTCTGTAGGGCGTACATTGCCTTATTCTCAGATAGTGGAGCGGTACGGAAGACCCCAATCGCAAGTCCGATAAGGAGACCTGTGATGGTTCCGATAATGGAGATTAAGAGTGTGATACCAGCACCACGCAAGAGTTGTTGCCAGTTTTCAGAAAGGATCTTAGCAACTTGGCTAAAGAAAGTACTTTCTTCCTCCGTTGTTGTAGACTCCACAGGTTGCTCTTTGATCATACGATCCATGAGGGCTACTTGTTCATCCTTAGAGATGGTTTCGATGCTGGCATTGATTTGGCTGATACGGCTGTCATCTTTACGAAGTCCAATGGCAATAGCTGTATCTTCTTCGCCAGTTTTGAAACCTGGTTGAGGTTGGATCATTTTGAACTTGGCGTTAGCAGACTCAGCGGTCATTGCTTCAGGTCGTTCAGAAACATAGGCATCAATAACACCAGCCTCCAGAGCTTGACGCATTTGGGCGAAGTCGCCCATAGCTGTTTCTTTTTTGGAACCTGGAATTTGGGAAATCAAGTCATAAAGATAAACACCTTGTTGAGACGTGATTTTTGCTCCGCTAAAGTCTTCCAAAGATTTGGCATTTGCATAGGCAGAGTCCTTTTTTACCAATAGAACGGGTTCGCTAGTATAGTAACTGCTTGAAAAAGCAATTTCTTGTTTGCGTTCAGCGGTTGGGCTCATACCGGCAATGATCATATCGATTTTGCCAGAAGTAAGGGCTGGAACAAGTCCTTCCCATTTGGTTTTCACAACCAAAGGTTCCTTGCCAAGGTCTTTGGCAATCTTTTTAGCAATTTGAACATCGTAGCCGTTGGCATATTGGTTGGTACCGTCGATTTTGACGGCGCCGTTACTATCGTCGTCTTGGGTCCAGTTGAAGGGAGCGTAAGCTGCCTCCATCCCGATGCGTAAATATTCGTCGGCTTGGACTTGGCTAACTAGTCCTAAGGTAAGGGCTAAGCTAGCAAGGATAGATAAGCATAATTTTTTCATGTTTTCTCCTATTTCTAGTCTAAAAATGACTCTCTCTATTGTATCTAAAAATAGTGAGATTTTCAATACAAGTAAGCCTTTACTTATAAAAAATGATATAATGGTAAAAAGATTGAAAGGGAACCGATTATGAAAAAAAGATGGCTGTTGGCTTTGGTATTTACTTATTTATTATTTATACCGAACCTGGTTTTTGCAGTAGACTTTGATATCTTATCCTATCAGGGTGATTTGAATATTCATGCAGATAATACTGCAATTTTTAAGGAAACAATTACCTACCGCTTTGGAGATGATTATAATGGTCAGTTAGTTGGACTCGGGAAAGCTGGGAAAATGCCAGAAGGATTTGACATTGATCCCGATCCGACCGTTCAGGTTTCTAAAAATGGAAGAATTGTTCAAAATGCTTCCTTCTATACCATGGAGGAAGAGGACGGCTACAAGGTAAAAATTTACAATGCTGGATATGCTGGAGATACTGTTCGTGTAACGGTTACCTGGAAACTAACAAACCTTCTCTTCTTATATAAGGATATCGCAGAGCTAAATTGGCAACCCTTGACCGATAGTACTGGAGACATCAAAGAGATTGAGTTTAAGGTTAGCTCTGATACTCCAGCAGAGAAACTCTATTTTCATGCAGGCCAACTCCTAAGGGACTCTAGTGTTGAAAAAGCAAATAATCTCTATCATGTCAAAATGAAAGACCTTCCTAGAAAGCGACAGATCGAATTACACGCATACTGGCCGAGAAGTGCTTTTGCAGGAGCTCCAGATCAAGGATTAGAGGAAGAACGTTTAACGGATTTTAACCGGATTGAAAGCAATATAGCGACAGAAAAAGCGCAAAGTGAGATAATGATGAAATGGGTATTTCCCGTCATTTTTATGAGTCTCTTACTTCTAGTTCCTATCTTCTATAGGATGTTTCGTCAGAGTACAAGCATTAAAAAGGTCTTTCCAAAAGATCATCGACTCTACGAACCACCGATGGATTTGCCTCCAATGGTTTTAGCAGAAGCAGTGTATTCAACTTCCTTAGAGGAAGTCAATCCTCTAAACAAATCAGGGTTTGGTAAATTTACTTTTGAACGTTTGATTCAGGCAACCTTGTTGGATTTAGTAGATCGAGGTCATTTATCTATTTTTCAAGGGGATGAGGAACCTTATGTTCGCATTATCAGTGAAAAGGGTTTGTCCAATTTTGAGAAGGAATGCCTGCGCATGACTTTGTCAAATAAGAAAGAATTGGCTATTTCAGAGCTCTTCCCTGATTACCAAGTTTCATCTTCCCTTTACCGTGGTGCCAAAGAGTCAGATGAAAAACATATCCGAGAAACAGGCTCACGTCTCAAACGCTCCTTTGAAGGAAGACTTCAACGCATTCAGTCTTGTGTCAAGGATAAGGTCCATGTACTTCGTATCCCAAGCTACTATCGTCCCTTGAAAAGTGAGGAACGTCGCCTTGCTCTCGGGATGCGGGTCTGTTCAGCCATAACAGCTCTAGGTGGACTGCTATTCTTTTACTATAGCTGGCAAACACATGGTTTCTTTTCGATCCCATTTCTACTCTTAGGATTGACAGGATTAGGGGCTAGTTTCTGGGTTTATCTTGCCACGCGAGGAGCCTATCGAGATGGAGTTCTAACAGAGGAAGGAGCGGAAATCTTCTATCTCTGGACGAGTTTTGAAAATATGCTTCGCGACATCGCTCATCTGGATCAGGCCGAGCTAGAGAGCATCGTCCTTTGGAACCGTCTATTGGTCTATGCGACTCTCTTTGGTTATGCCAAGAAGGTGAGCAAGTTAATAAAAGTCCGCCATATTCAGCTTGAAAATCCAGATTTGAATCTTTATGTAGCCTATGGTTGGCACTCACAGTTCTACACCTCAACTGCACAAATCAAGCAATATACTGCTGTCGCAAATACAGCTAGCAATTACTCTGTATCTTCTGGAAGTGGAAGTTCAGGTGGAGGATTCTCAGGAGGCGGAGGCGGTGGTAGCATCGGCGCCTTCTAAAAAATCTATCGCAACATCTGAAATTATGTTATAATAGAGGACAGAAAAAGGAGTAATGTATGTATTTTATTGAAATTTTGAAGTCAATCTTTTTTGGGATTGTTGAAGGAATTACAGAATGGTTGCCCATTTCAAGTACTGGCCACTTGATCTTGGTTGAAGAATTTGTACAATACAAGGACCAGAATGAAGCCTTCATGTCCATGTTTAATGTTGTCATCCAGCTTGGTGCCATTTTAGCAGTTATGGTCATTTACTTTAATAAGCTCAATCCCTTCAAACCTGGTAAAACTAAGGTCGAAGTTCGTAGAACTTGGCAATTGTGGTCAAAAGTCTTCGTTGCGACCTTACCTTTGCTATTGGTTTTTAAACTAGATGATTGGTTTGATGCCAACTTCCATAACATGGTTTCAGTTGCGATTATGTTGATTATCTATGGTGTTGCCTTTATCTACCTTGAAAAACGAAATAAGGCGCAAGCCATTGAACCAACGGTAACAGAGCTAGACAAGTTGCCTTATAAAACAGCCCTTTACATTGGACTCTTCCAAGTCCTCGCCCTCTTTCCAGGGACGAGCCGTTCAGGTGCGACGATTGTTGGTGGTTTGTTGAATGGAACAAGCCGCTCAGTCGTAACAGAGTTTACCTTCTATCTCGGAATTCCTGTTATGTTCGGAGCCAGTGCCTTAAAGATTTTTAAATTTATTAAAGCAGGTCAACTATTGAGTTTTGGACAACTGTTCTTGCTCTTGGTAGCTATGGGTGTTGCCTTTGCGGTCAGCATGGTTGCCATTCGTTTCTTGACCAGCTATGTGAAGAAGCACGACTTTACACTCTTTGGTAAATACCGTATTGTACTCGGTAGTGTCTTGCTGCTCTATAGTTTTGTGCGTTTGTTTGTATAAGAAAAAAAGCTTGAGGGAATTTTCCTTCAAGCTTTTTAAAATCCTGTCACCGTAATTCCTAGTAAACGGATACCTTTTTCTTTTTCAGCTAGTTCTTCGTAGAGTTGAAGGGCAGTTTGAGAAATCTGACTAGCGTCCTGTGTTGCTTGTGGGAGGCTTTTTCGTCTAGTCAGAGTGGAGAAGTCAGCATATCGTATTTTTAGGATAATGATTTTTCCAGCTTTGCCTTGTTGGCTGAGATTGTGAGCTACCTTTTCTGAGAGAAGAGTCAGCTCTTTTTTGATGTCTTCTTCTACTTGCAGAATCTTCCCATAGGTTTTCTCCTTGCCAATGGACTTACGAATGCGATCGGACTTGACCGGTGAATTATGAATGCCCCTTGCCTTTCGATAAAGGTCAAAACCGAGTCTGCCGAACCGATCGATTAAAGTGACTTCTGAGACGTCCAATAAGTCTGCACCAGTATAAATGCCCATTTCATGAAGCTTTTCTACTGTTTTTTTGCCCACACCGTGAAATTTAGCAATATCCATTTGTTTAAGAAAGTCTTGAGCCTGATCTGGGAGAATCACTGTCAAACCATGTGGTTTTTGATAGTCACTAGCCATTTTAGCTAAGAATTTGTTATAAGAGACGCCTGCAGAAGCAGTCAGGTGTAGTTCCTGCCAGATATCCTCTTGGATGAGGCGGGCTATTTTGACAGCAGACTTGATACCGAGTTTATTTTCCGTCACATCTAAGTATGCCTCGTCGATACTCATAGGTTCAATCAAATCAGTGTAGCGTTTAAAAATAGCACGAATCTCAAGTCCCACAGCCTTATACTTTTCATAATTTCCAGAGATAAAGACAGCTTGGGGACAGCGCTCATAAGCTTCTTTAGAGCTCATGGCTGAATGAACACCAAAAGCTCGTGCCTCATAGCTACAGGTAGAAACGACACCACGCCCACCTGTTTGTCTGGGGTCGCTTCCGATAATGACAGGTTTGCCCTTTAACTTGGGATTATCTCTTATTTCCACCGCAGCAAAAAAGGCATCCATGTCAATATGGATGATTTTTCTGGACAGATCATTTATCAATGGAAATATGAGCATTCCAATCCCTTTCTAGTGTCATTTTCTATTTATTATACCCTTTTTTCTGAAAAAATGGGAAAGTTCAACCCTACTTTCAAAAATATAATACAGATGAGAACAAAAAAGAGACTGTATTATAAAAGAAAGCGTCTAAAATGCCGATTTTCTCTTGTTGAAATCGGTTACTGTATGGTATACTTGACTCAAGAATGTAACAGATGATTGTTACTAGAAAAAAGAGGACATTAACATGGTTGTTAAGACAGTTGTTGAAGCACAAGATATTTTTGATAAAGCTTGGGAAGGCTTCAAAGGCGTAGATTGGAAAGAAAAAGCAAGTATTTCTCGCTTCGTTCAAGCTAACTACACACCTTACGATGGAGATGAAAGTTTCCTTGCTGGACCAACAGAACGTTCACTTCACATCAAAAAAATCGTAGAAGAAACAAAAGCACACTACGAAGAAACTCGTTTCCCAATGGACACTCGTCCAACATCTATTGCTGATATTCCTGCTGGATTTATCGACAAAGAAAATGAAGTTATCTTCGGTATCCAAAACGATGAACTCTTCAAATTGAACTTCATGCCAAAAGGTGGTATCCGTATGGCTGAAACTACTTTGAAGGAAAATGGATATGAACCAGATCCAGCTGTTCACGAAATCTTTACTAAATACGTAACAACAGTTAACGACGGTATTTTCCGTGCCTACACTTCAAACATTCGTCGCGCTCGTCACGCTCACACTGTAACTGGTCTTCCAGATGCCTACTCACGTGGACGTATCATTGGTGTTTACGCACGTCTTGCTCTTTACGGTGCAGACTACTTGATGCAAGAAAAAGTAAACGACTGGAATGCGATCAAAGAAATTGATGAAGAAACAATCCGTCTTCGTGAAGAAGTAAACCTTCAATACCAAGCATTGCAACAAGTTGTTCGCTTGGGTGACCTTTACGGAGTTGATGTCCGCAAACCAGCGATGAACACGAAAGAAGCCATCCAATGGGTTAACATCGCCTTCATGGCTGTCTGCCGTGTTATCAACGGTGCTGCAACATCTCTAGGACGTGTGCCAATCGTATTGGATATCTTTGCAGAACGTGACCTTGCTCGTGGTACATTTACTGAATCAGAAATCCAAGAGTTCGTTGATGATTTCGTTATGAAACTTCGTACAGTTAAATTTGCTCGTACAAAAGCTTATGACCAATTGTACTCAGGTGACCCAACCTTCATCACAACTTCTATGGCTGGTATGGGTAACGATGGTCGTCACCGTGTTACTAAGATGGACTACCGTTTCTTGAACACTCTTGACAACATCGGTAACTCTCCAGAGCCAAACTTGACAGTTCTTTGGACTGACAAATTGCCATACAACTTCCGTCGCTACTGTATGCACATGAGCCACAAACACTCTTCTATCCAATACGAAGGTGTAACAACAATGGCTAAAGACGGATACGGAGAAATGAGCTGTATCTCATGCTGTGTGTCACCACTTGACCCAGAAAACGAAGATCAACGCCACAATATCCAGTACTTCGGTGCTCGTGTAAACGTTCTTAAAGCCCTTCTTACTGGTTTGAACGGTGGTTACGACGATGTTCACAAAGACTACAAAGTATTTGACATCGATCCTATCCGTGACGAAGTTCTTGAATTCGAATCAGTTAAAGCCAACTTTGAAAAATCTCTTGACTGGTTGACTGACACTTACGTAGATGCTTTGAACATCATCCATTACATGACTGACAAGTACAACTACGAAGCTGTTCAAATGGCCTTCTTGCCAACTAAACAACGTGCTAACATGGGATTCGGTATCTGTGGATTTGCTAACACTGTTGATACATTGTCAGCTATCAAGTACGCTACTGTTAAACCAATTCGTGATGAAAATGGCTACATCTACGATTACGAAACAATCGGTGAATACCCACGTTGGGGTGAAGATGACCCACGTTCAAACGAATTGGCAGAATGGTTGATCGAAGCTTACACAACTCGTCTACGTAGCCACAAACTATACAAAGACGCAGAAGCTACAGTATCACTTTTGACAATCACATCTAATGTTGCTTACTCTAAACAAACTGGTAACTCACCAGTCCACAAAGGTGTATACCTCAACGAAGATGGTTCTGTGAACTTGTCTAAACTTGAGTTCTTCTCACCAGGTGCTAACCCATCTAACAAAGCTAAAGGTGGCTGGTTGCAAAACTTGAACTCACTTGCTAGCCTAGACTTTGGTTACGCAGCTGACGGTATCTCATTGACAACTCAAGTTTCTCCACGTGCTCTTGGTAAGACTCGTGACGAACAAGTTGATAACTTGGTAACAATCCTTGATGGTTACTTCGAAAACGGTGGACAACACGTTAACTTGAACGTTATGGACTTGAACGATGTTTACGAAAAGATCATGTCAGGTGAAGACGTTATCGTACGTATCTCTGGATACTGTGTAAACACTAAATACCTCACTCCAGAGCAAAAAACTGAATTGACACAACGTGTCTTCCACGAAGTTCTTTCAATGGATGACGCATTGAGCTAAGATTCAATTAGAATAATAAGAAAGCCAGTCAAAATGACTGGCTTTCTTATTATAATATCAAAGATTGACCTAATTACAGATGCAATATATATTAAGCTATTTATATTAGTTTACCGATATAAATAGCTAAAAATTGAATGGCTAGGTTATAGAATGATGCAAATACGTGTATTTTTAAGTTAATATACTTGAATAGATTGTATTGAGATGTTATAATATAATAGACAAACTCTAGTTAGTGATAGAGGTTGTCAAAATGTTATGATGTAATCTCTTAGGGAGATTAGAAATAAAAATTTCATATAGAAAAGAGGAGAAGAAATGTCGAAAAGCAAAGCGTTAAAAATGCTTTCTAAATTTTCTGCGTTAGTTTTTGCTATTTTAGCTCTAGCATCTGTTTTAGTAGGCATTGTTAAAGCAGATAATCCAGTATCAAAAGAATTAACACAAGTAATTACAGGCATTGATCTGTTAGATGCTTCAGATACTAAGCAAAATGTGAGTTCAGAAGGAGATTTCGAGCTTCGTACGAATTTAGCATATAAGCTTCGCGTGACCTTTGATCTCAAACAGTATAATGAACATCTGAATAATGGAGATTATTTTACCTTTGATATACCTGCTCCTATGGCAGTTTATGAGGGGAGTCAGGATTTAATTGATCCGACAACAAAAGTTACTATTGGAGAAGCTGAAGTGACTTCAAATGGTACTGATCAAGGTGGGAAAGCAAAAATCACCTTAAAAAACCTGGATAAATATTTAGAGAAAACTGGTGGAGATAAGGTAAAGGATGTGTCAGGGAATTTTTCTGTTTCTTTTAGATTCTTAAAAGATCAGAATAAAACCCGCATTAACTTTAATTCATCCTCATTGAAGCAAGAAGTGACTCACATTTATTCATCAAAAACAATAGATGGTCCCAAAGTTGGTACTGAAAATTACGCTAAAATTGGGGGTCGTGCTGCCCTTGAAAGTTGGAACTCTCCAAAACTGGCTGAGATTGGTTCGGTTAGCAAGGGAGATGCATGGTCTGTCTGGCGTGTACGTGTAAATACAGAGAAACAAGACTTAGGACAAAATATTGTATTACATGATACTATACCAAATGATGATACTAGTTACACTCCCGCACAGTATATTCCTGAGACTCTAAAAGTATATAAGGCAGATATCACTGTTGGGACTTCTGCTGTTCCAGATGATGCAGTATTGTTAACTGAGGGACAAGACTATACCGTTTCGTGGAACGAAAACTATACTTCATTCGATATCATTTTTAAAGATGGAACGACCTCTTATATAGTATCTTATAACACAACAACTCCTAATGATGGAAGTAAAGTAGGAAATAGGGTTGCTCTGTCGTTGGCTGACGGGACTAAATTAGCGCAGAATACAAGTCGTCCGGGAGCACTTGATATGACAGCTGAGGCGACATCTTTGATTTCTGGTACGATTGTAGCATCTACTGCCTACCAAATTAAGATTCATAAGACTGATGCCTTCACTCTTGCTCCAGTTTCCGGTGCAGTATATACTGTGACAGCAGCAGATGATGCAAGTGAAACAACAGAAGTGACTACGAATGAAAAAGGAGTAGCGCTTACGAAAACTTATGATCAGAAATGGGAAGGTAAAACGTTCAAGATCAAAGAGAAGACTGCTCCAGCAGGTTATAAACTAGATGAAAAAGAGTATACAGTCAAACTCGGTGCTGCGGGTTCTACTATTCATCTTAAAGACGAACCTGTTCCAGCTGTATTCAATGTGACGGCTAAGAAAGTAGTAGAAGGACGTACAGATAAACTTCCAAAAGCAGATGAGTTTACCTTTAACCTGTTTACTGCAGAGAACTTGAAGGATCCTGTAGCTACAGCAAAATCAAAAGCTGATGGGACTATTACCTTTGAGAATCTCCAAGTAAAAGGTGCGGGAACTTATCACTACATCATCAAAGAAGACACTTCAACAGCAGTTACAGGCGTTACATTTGATACAGAAGCCAAGGAAGTTACTGTAGCAGCAACTTTCCAAAGTGGAGTTTTAACAGCAACTGTCACATCTGCAGAACCAACTTTCACTAACACCTATAAAGCAACTCCAGCTAAAGAAACTATCACAGCTAAGAAAGTCTTGAACGGTAAAGAACTTGAAGCTGATAAATACGAATTCGAGCTTAAAGAAGGTGACAAAGTTGTTTCAACAGCTAAAAACGCTGCAGACGGCACCGTTACTTTCAAAGAAATTGAGTTCGAAACAGCAGGTGATTACACTTACACTATCACTGAAAAAGCAGGTAGTGAAAAAGGTGTGACATACGATACTGCTAAACACGAAGTTAAGGTAAACGTTACAGATAATGGTCAAGGTCAACTTGTTTCAACTGTTACAGATAACAACCCAACCTTCACCAACACCTATAAAGCAGCTCCAGCAACAGCTACTATCACAGCTAAGAAAGTCTTGAATGGTAAAGACCTTGAAGCTGATAAATATGAATTCGAACTTAAAGAAGGTGACAAAGTTGTTTCAACAGCTAAAAACGCTGCAGATGGAACTGTTACTTTCAAAGAAATCGAATACAATGAAGCAGGCGACCACACTTACACTATCTCAGAAAAAGCAGGTAGTGAAAAAGGTGTGACATACGATACTGCTAAACACGAAGTTAAGGTAAACGTTACAGATAACGGTCAAGGTCAACTTGTTGTAGCTGTTACAGGTAACAACCCAACTTTTACTAATACTTATAAAGCAGCTCCAGCAAAAATTGCTATTGAAGCTAAAAAAGTTTTGAATGGTAAAGAGCTAGAGATAGATGAGTTTGAGTTTGAATTGAAAGAGGGTGACAAGGTTATTGCGACAGCAAAGAATGCTGCTGGCGGATTGATTCGTTTTTCTGAAATTAGCTATTCAACAGCAGGAGTATATAACTATACTATTACAGAAAAGGTTGGCAATAAACTTGGTGTAACTTATGATAAAACAGAACATCCAGTAACTGTAGAAGTCAAAGATAATGGCTCAGGTCAACTTGTCGCGACAGTTACAAGTGAAACACCGGTCTTCGTTAATGACTATAAAGCGGAACCTACACAGGCTACAATCAAAGCTAAGAAAGTCTTGAAAGGCAAAGCGCTTGAAGCTGATGCTTACACATTTGAACTGAAAGAAGGTTCAGACCTTGTAGCTACGGCTAAGAATACTGCCTCAGGAGAAGTTGTCTTCAACGTCACTTTCTCAGCAGCAGGCGATTACGCTTATACTATTACTGAAAAAGCTGGTGACGATAAAACAATCACTTATGATCAAAATGCGTATGAAGTGTTCATCACTGTTGCGGATGATGGTAAAGGCCAATTGGTTGCGACTGTAGAAGATGCGGATACAGAACGGGTCTTCACAAATACTTATACAGCACCAGTTCCAACAGCTACATCAGCAACACTTGAATTTACGAAAGAATTGACTGGTCGTACTTTGGTTGATGGTGAATTTCAATTTGAATTGTACAAAGATGGACAAAAAATTGATACAAAAACAAACCAAGGTGGGAAAGTAACATTTAATACAATCAACTATGATGCAGAAGGTGTTCATACTTATACTGTAAAAGAAGTGAATGCTGGAGCAACTGGTATTACTTACGATACAGAAAAGACTGCAAAGGTAACAGTAACCAAAGATGCAGCAACCAACGCCTTGAAGGCAGCTGTTGAATATCCAGCAGGTAATGTCTTCAAGAATAGCTTCAAAGCACCAGCGGTAGAAGCTACGATTGAAGCAACTAAGAAACTTGAAGGTAAAGAACTTGCGGCTGATGCTTATACTTTCGAATTGAAAGAGAAAGGCGCCGTTGTAGCTACAGCTAAGAATACTGCCGAAGGTAAAGTAGCCTTTGTTCGTTCATTCGAAGAAGCAGGTACTTACGCTTATACCTTGGTTGAAAAAGTTGGTACTGAAGAGGGTATTGAATACGATAAGACTGAGCACACTGTAACAGTCACTGTAGTTGCGGATGGTCAAGGTCTCTTGACTGCGACTGTCTCATATGCAGATGGTAAAGAAGTTGTATTTACAAATAAATACACTGTTCCAACACCAACGCCAGAACCAAATCCAGCTCCAAATAATCCAGGAACAACGCCAGATCCAGCACCAACACCAGATCCAACGCCAAATAATCCAGGAACAAATCCAACTCCAGGAACAGAACCAACTGATCCAGGACAAAAAGAGGATCCAAAACCAGCACCTCCAGCTACTGAGACTAAAGGTAAAGCTGAACTTCCAAACACAGGGGAAGCAACCTCTGTCCTTTCTGCGCTTGGATTTGTAGTCTTGGCATTGAGTGGATTGGTATTCTTCGTAAAACGCAAAGCTTAAGCTTTTGTAGAAGAAACATGAAACTTGGTAAGTGAGAATATTTCTTCTCTCTTAAACTTGATAGAGGAAGTCTCTAGAAAATTCGTTTTCTAGAGGCTTTTTTTGTACTTCAAAAAATTTTTAAAAAATAGTCAAATTTGGTCAAAAAACTATTGACTTTTACTGACTAATGTGATATAGTAGGAACATAAGGAAAATGAATTCCTTAGAAAACTTCATTTTCAATGATTCTATTTATTGAAAATGTACGATAGATACCCTAGAAAGGGGTGAGGCCTATGTTAAATCTAACAGATTTTGAAAAGAAGATGATAAAAGGCTTATTTAAGAAAGAAAAACCAGAAATTATACGTAGGGTAGCTAGTTAGCTAGTCTAAAATTTTTAAAACAAAGGTCAAAGATAGTCAATATCAGAGATCGCATATAATTAAGAATAAACGAGGTAAAGAATATGAACAACAACTTTAATAACTTTAACAACATGGATGATTTATTTAACCAATTGATGGGTGGTATGCGAGGATACAGTTCTGAAAACCGTCGCTACTTGATTAATGGACGTGAAGTGACACCTGAGGAATTTGCTCATTATCGTGCAACTGGTCAATTGCCAGGAAATGCAGAAGTTGATGGACAAATGCAACAACACGTTTCAGGTATGAAACAAGACGGTGTCCTTGCTAAACTAGGTCGTAACTTGACAGCGGAAGCTCGTGAGGGTAAGTTGGATCCTGTTATCGGACGAAACAAGGAAATTCAAGAAACATCTGAAATCCTCTCACGTCGTACGAAAAATAATCCTGTTCTGGTCGGAGATGCGGGTGTTGGTAAGACAGCCGTTGTCGAAGGTCTAGCGCAAGCCATTGTGAATGGAGATGTTCCAGCTGCTATTAAGAACAAGGAAATTATTTCCATTGACATCTCAGGTCTTGAGGCTGGTACTCAATACCGTGGTAGCTTTGAAGAAAACGTTCAAAACTTAGTCAATGAAGTGAAAGAAGCAGGGAATATTATCCTCTTCTTTGATGAAATTCACCAAATCCTTGGCGCTGGCTCAATCGGTGGAGATAGTGGTTCTAAAGGTCTTGCAGATATTCTCAAACCAGCTCTCTCTCGTGGTGAGTTGACAGTGATTGGGGCAACGACTCAAGACGAATACCGTAACACCATCTTGAAAAATGCAGCTCTTGCTCGTCGTTTCAACGAAGTGAAGGTCAATGCTCCTTCAGCAGAGGATACCTTTAAAATCCTTCAAGGAATTCGTGACCTCTATCAACAACATCACAATGTTATCTTGCCAGACGAAGTCTTGAAAGCAGCAGTGGATTATTCTATCCAATACATTCCACAACGCAGCTTGCCAGATAAGGCTATTGACCTTGTCGATGTAACGGCTGCTCACTTGGCAGCTCAACATCCTGTAACAGATGTTCATGCTGTTGAACGGGAAATTGAGGCAGAAAAAGACAAGCAAGAAAAAGCAGTTGAGGCAGAAGACTTTGAAGCAGCTCTCAATGCTAAAACACGTATTGCAGAATTAGAGAAAAAAGTCGAAAACCACACAGAAGACATGAAAGTGACTGCAAGCATCAACGATGTGGCTGAATCTGTGGAACGTATGACTGGTATTCCGGTATCTCAAATGGGAGCGTCAGATATCGAACGTTTGAAAGATATGGCTCATCGCTTGGAACAGAAGGTAATCGGCCAAGACAAGGCAGTTGAAGCTGTAGCTCGTGCTATCCGTCGTAACCGTGCTGGTTTTGATGAAGGCAATCGCCCAATCGGTAGCTTCCTCTTTGTAGGGCCTACTGGAGTTGGTAAGACGGAGCTTGCTAAGCAATTGGCGCTCGATATGTTTGGAACGAAGGATGCGATTATCCGTTTGGATATGTCTGAATACAGTGACCGCACAGCCGTATCTAAGTTGATCGGTACAACAGCAGGTTATGTGGGGTATGATGATAATAGCAATACCTTGACAGAACGTGTTCGTCGCAATCCATACTCTATCATTCTCTTGGACGAAATTGAAAAGGCTGATCCTCAAGTAATCACCCTTCTCCTTCAGGTCTTGGATGATGGTCGTTTGACTGATGGTCAAGGAAATACAGTGAACTTCAAGAACACTGTCATTATCGCGACATCAAATGCTGGATTTGGCTATGAAGCCAACTTGACAGAAGATGCGGATAAACCAGAATTGATGGATCGTTTGAAACCATACTTCCGTCCAGAGTTCCTTAACCGCTTTAACGCAGTTATCGAGTTCTCACACTTGAATAAGGAAGATCTTTCTAAGATTGTGGACTTGATGTTGGCTGAAGTTAACCAAACCTTGGCTAAGAAAGACATTGATTTGGAAGTCATCCAAGCAGCTAAGGACTTTATCACAGAAGAAGGCTATGACGAAGTTATGGGTGTTCGTCCTCTCCGTCGCGTGGTGGAACAACAAATCCGTGATAAGGTGACGGACTTCCACTTGGATCATCTAGATGCCAAACATTTGGAAGCAGATATGGAAGATGGCGTTTTGGTCATTCGTGAAAAAGCCTAACTCAAGATTTTGAGAATAAAAAAAGAAGGAACTAGCTAAAAAGCTGGTTCCTTTTTGTGTTTAGATGACATGGCGCTCAAAGGCATCATCTGAGATTCCTTGTTCTAGGATGAGTTTTGCCCATTCTTTAGCAGAAAAGAGGCTGTGGTCCTTGTAGTTTCCGCAAGATTCGATGGTTGTTCCAGGGACATCTTCCCAAGTAGTAGTTTCAGCGATTTCCTTTAGTGAATCCTTGATGACAGTAGCGATTTCAGCGCTAGTATGGCGTCCCCACATAATCATGTGGAAGCCTGTACGGCAACCAAATGGCGAACAGTCAATCATGCCGTCGATTCGAGTACGGATGAGTTTGGCCAAGAGGTGTTCGATAGTGTGAAGCCCAGCAGTAGGGATTGAGTCTTCGTTTGGTTGTACCAAGCGGATATCAAAGTTGGAGATGACATCTCCCTTTGGCCCTGTTTCTTCTCCAATCAAGCGAACATAGGGTGCTTTGACAATGGTGTGGTCAAGTTCAAAACTTTCAACAATAACTTCTTTTGACATGGTAGTTCCTTTCAGTTTTCTTCTTTCATTATAACATAAAGGGTGCTGTTGAAACAGAGAGAAAACCTCTCCAAGAAAGGAGAGGTTTGAGTTTTTATTTGCGATACAAGCGATCGTATTGGTAGAATGGGTCAAAGGTTACGTTGATACCTAGTTTGCGAAGGACGTTCTTGTCTTCATCGGTCAAGATGATGGTTGAATGAGCTTCGCTTCCTTTGAGATTCCCAAGTTCTTCCATGGCACGCGCAGCATCAGGATTTTCCATAGCTGTGATTGCAAGTGCAATCAAAATTTCATTTGAGTGGAGGCGAGGATTGCGGCTACCTAGATGATCGATTTTAAGACCTTGAATTGGTTTGACGACTTCAGGCTCGATTAGTTTCACTTCCTTAGCGATGTCAGCTGATTTTTTGATAGCATTGATCAAGGCAGCAGCTGTAGGACCAAAGAGTTCAGAGTTTTTACCAGTCACGATTTCCCCATTTGGCAATTCAAGGGCTAGGGCAGGGCCACCAGTTTCTTCTGCCTTTTGGCGTGCTGCGACAGCAACCTTGCGGTCTGCAGGTGTGATACCGAGGTCGTTCATGAGAAGTTCAATCTTCTTGACAGCAGTTTCTCCGACTTTTTCAGCTTTAAAATCAAGAACAGTTTGATAGTAGCGACGGATGATTTCTTGTTTAGAAGCTTCGACAGCAGCTTCATCATCTGTAATAGCGAAACCAACCATGTTGACACCCATGTCTGTTGGTGAAGCGTATGGAGATTCACCTAGGATACGTTCCAACATACGTTTGAGAACTGGGAAGATTTCGATATCACGGTTGTAGTTGACAGTGGTTTCTCCGTAGGTTTGGAGATGGAAAGGGTCAATCATATTGACATCGTCAAGGTCTGCGGTGGCAGCCTCATAGGCCAAGTTGACTGGATGATGAAGGGGCAGGTTCCAGACTGGGAAGGTTTCAAACTTAGCGTAACCAGACTTGATGCCATTGAGTTGGTCATGGTACATATTGGACATACAAGTTGCCAATTTTCCAGAACCAGGTCCAGGAGCTGTCACGACGATCAAGTTGCGACTGGTTTTGATGTAGTCGTTTTTCCCCATGCCTTCGGGAGAAATAATGTGATCCATATCCGTCGGATATCCTTTGATTGGATAATGAAGATAAGAATCAATCCCATTTTTCTCAAGCTGGTTGCGGAAGGCATCTGCAGCAGGTTGGCCAGCGTATTGTGTGATGACAACTGAGCCAACAAAAATTCCCAATTCGTTAAATTTATCAATCAAACGAAGAACTTCTTGGTCATAAGAAATGCCTAGGTCGCCACGCGCTTTAGAATGCTCGATGTTGCTTGCGTTAATGGCGATCACAACTTCAACCTGCTCTTTCAATTCTTGCAAGAGCTTGATTTTATTGTCAGGCTCATAACCAGGAAGGACACGAGCAGCGTGGAAATCTTCTAACATTTTGCCACCAAACTCCAAATAGAGCTTGCCGTCAAATTGGTTGATGCGCTCCAAGATATGATCGCGCTGTAGATTCAAATATTGTTCAGAACTAAAAGCTTGTTTTTTCATTTTTTTACCTCTGATCTCTATTATAATAAAAAATTGGAAGATAGGAAACTACGGAGTCAAAAAAGAAATCAAAAAGATTAGGCAAACGCTTGCACTAAGTTTAAAAAAGCGCTATCATAGACTATAGATTATTAAAATAATGAGGTAAGAAGATGCAAGAAAAATGGTGGCACAATGCCGTAGTCTATCAAGTCTATCCAAAGAGTTTTATGGATAGCAACGGAGATGGGATTGGCGATTTGCCAGGAATTACTAGTAAGTTGGACTATCTAGCCAAGTTAGGAATCACAGCGATTTGGCTTTCTCCTGTTTATGATAGCCCTATGGATGATAATGGCTACGATATTGCTGATTATCAAGCGATTGCAGCTATTTTCGGAACCATGGAGGACATGGACCAACTCATCGCAGAAGCTAAGAAACGTGATATTCGAATTATCATGGACTTGGTGGTCAATCATACCTCAGATGAACACGCATGGTTTGTCAAGGCTTGTGAGAATCCTGATAGCCCTGAGCGTGACTACTATATCTGGCGAGATGAGCCCAATGATTTGGAGTCTATCTTTAGTGGGTCTGCTTGGGAATACGATGAAAAGTCGGGTCAATACTATCTCCACTTTTTCAGTAAGAAACAGCCGGATCTCAACTGGGAGAATGAAAAACTTCGTCAGAAAATCTATGAGATGATGAACTTCTGGATTGATAAAGGTATTGGTGGTTTCCGTATGGATGTCATTGACATGATTGGGAAAATTCCTGATGAGAAGGTAGTGAATAATGGTCCTATGCTCCATCCCTATCTCAAGGAAATGAATCAGGCGACCTTTGGCGACAAAGATCTTTTGACAGTAGGGGAAACATGGGGGGCAACGCCAGAGATTGCCAAATTCTACTCTGATCCAAAGGGACAAGAATTGTCTATGGTCTTCCAGTTTGAACACATCTGTCTTCAGTATCAGGAAGGGCAACCTAAGTGGCATTACCAAAAAGAGTTAAATGTAGGGAAATTAAAAGAAATCTTCAACAAATGGCAGACAGAGTTGGGAGTTGAAGATGGCTGGAATTCCCTCTTCTGGAACAATCATGACCTTCCTCGCATCGTCTCAATCTGGGGAAATGACCAAGAATACCGTGAAAAATCTGCCAAAGCCTTTGCAATCTTGCTTCATCTCATGAGAGGGACGCCTTATATCTATCAGGGTGAAGAGATTGGAATGACCAACTATCCTTTTGAAACACTGGACCAAGTAGAAGATATTGAATCCCTCAACTATGCGCGTGAAGCTCTTGAAAAAGGTGTTCCGCTCGAGGAAATTATGGACAGTATCCGTGTCATCGGACGTGATAATGCCCGTACCCCGATGCAATGGGACGAGAGCAACAACGCTGGCTTCTCAACAGGTCAACCTTGGTTGGCAGTTAATCCAAACTATCAAGAAATCAACGTTCAAGAAGCACTAGCAAACCCAGATTCGATTTTCTATACTTATCAAAAACTCGTGCAAATCCGTAAGGAGAACAGCTGGCTGATTCGAGCTGACTTTGAATTGCTTGATACAGCTGACAAGATCTTTGCCTATATCCGTAAGGACGGTGACCGTCGTTTCCTAGTTGTGGCTAACTTGTCCAATGAAAAACAAAACTTTTCAGTAGAAGGAAGAGTTAAGTCAATCTTGATTGAAAACACTACTGCTAAAGAAGCAGTTGAAAAACAAACCTTGGCTCCATGGGATGCCTTCTGTGTGGAACTAACGGATTAAAATAAGTGAACCTCAAGCCTTTGATGCTTGGGGTTCTTTTACTAAAAAATATATAGAAAAGCCTCTAAAAAATATTTGTTAGAATTTTCTAAAAAATCTGGCTAAAGTCCTTGCTTTTATGAAAAAATAGGGTATAATGGTGAAAACACTATCTTTAAGGAGATTACTTATGAAATCGAAAAAGTGGCTCTTAGGAGCAGGTGCTGTTTTGAGTGCGGCCCTACTGTTAACTGCTTGTGGGCAAAGTGAAAAGAAAGCGGATGCTCCCAAGACATTCTCTTATGTCTACGCTATGGATCCATCTTCTTTGGACTATAGTGTGACGAGCAAGAGCTCAACCTCTGATGTTATAGCAAACGTTGTTGATGGTCTTTTGGAAAATGATAAGTATGGGAACTTAATTCCATCACTTGCAGAAGACTGGTCTGTTTCAAAGGATGGTTTGACTTACACCTACAAACTTCGTAAGGGTGTAAAATGGTATACTTCTGATGGAGAAGAATACGCTGAAGTTAAGGCCAAAGACTTTGTTACTGGGCTTAAACATGCTGCTGACGGGAAATCAGATGGTCTTTCTTTGATTCAGGATTCTATCAAAGGTTTGGCAGAGTATGTTAGTGGTGAGAGCAATGATTTCTCTACCGTAGGAGTTAAGGCTGTTGATGATTACACGGTAGAATACACGCTCAACAAACCAGAAAGTTTCTGGAACTCTAAGGTCACAACTGCAACCATGCTTCCAGTTAATGAAGAATTTTTGAATTCTAAAGGGAGCGACTACGGTGCACCAACCCCATCAGGTATCCTATATAATGGTCCTTATTTCTTGAAATCATTGACTTCAAAATCAGTCATTGAATATGAAAAGAATCCAAACTACTGGGATAAGGACAATGTCAAGATTGACAATATTAAACTAACTTTCTACGATGGATCAGACCAAGAATCCTTGATTCGTAGCTTTACACAAGGTTCTTATACAACTGCCCGTCTCTTCCCAACAAGTTCAAATTTTGAGTCAACTAAACAAGAGTACGGAGATAAGATTGTTTACAGTCCACAAGAAGCGACTAGCTACTACCTCACTGTTAACGTAAACCGCCAATCTTATAATAAAACAGCCAAAACAGACGAGGCTCAAAAAACTTCAACGAAAGAAGCTCTTCTCAACAAGAACTTCCGTCAGGCGCTGAACTTTGCTCTTGATCGTCATTCTTACACTGCTCAGTTGAATGGTGAAGAAGGTGCGAACAAGATTATCCGTAACAGCCTAGTGCCACATGACTACGTTCAAGTGGGTGAAAAAACCTTTGGAGAGTTGGCACAGGCAGAGCTCGTTTCATATGGAGACCAGTGGAAAGATGTAACCCTTACAGATGGCAAGGATACGATTTACAGTCCTGAAAAAGCTAAGGCAGCCTTTGCTAAAGCCAAGGAAGAATTGCAAGCCAAGGGGGTTACCTTCCCAATCCATTTGGATATCCCGGTTGAACAAACAGATGTAATCGCGGTTCAACAAACCAACTCACTCAAGCAGTCTATCGAATCATCACTTGGTACTGAAAATGTCATTGTCGATGTCCTTCAAATGACCGATAATGAGAAATTGAGCATTACATCTCAAGCCAAGGTTCCATCCCAAAAAGACTATGACTTGAACGGAACTGGTTGGGGACCAGATTATCAAGACCCAGCTACCTACCTCAACATTCTTGATGCTAAGAAGGGTTCTGCCCTTAAACACTTGGGGATCAAGCGCGGACAAGATCCAGAAGTGATGGCTCAAGTTGGACTGGACGAATACAAGAAACTCTTGGATGATGCTGCAGCTGAAACCAGCGACCTTAACAAGCGTTATGAAAAATATGCTAAAGCTCAAGCTTGGGTATCGGATAGTTCACTTTTAATCCCAGTTGCTTCTTCAGGTGGTTCTCCAACGGTTAGCCGTACTGTACCATTTACAAAAGCATACTCTCAAGTCGGAATCAAGGGAGACCCATTTGTGTTCAAAGGTTTGGAGTTGCAAAATGACGTTGTGACTGCAAAAGAATACGAAGAAGCCTTCAAGAAATGGCAACAAGAAAAAATCGAGACAAATGCCAAATACCAAAAAGAACTTGAAAAACACGTCAAGTAATCTATAAACAGAAAAGGAAGTTGCAGGAAACTGTGCTTCCTTTTTGTTTTGAGACACCAGTTGTCATAAAGGCAGTAACTTTACATTTTTGAATAAATTTGATAAAATATGGTTATGTTATAAAAACTGACATAAAGGAGTGAATGATGATCAAACTGAAAAAAAGACTAATCGGGACAGGTCTTGTCTTAGCGACAGGGATTTTGCTCTCTGCATGTGGACAGTCCAATACAGATACTAGCACTTATTCATCAACATTTAGTGCGAATCCAACAACTTTTAACTATCTCCTAGATTATTATGCAGATAACACTGCCGTTATTACCAATCTCGTAGATGGTTTGTTAGAAAATGACAGCTATGGGAACCTCGTACCTGCTCTTGCGGAGGATTGGTCTGTTTCAGCAGATGGTTTGACTTATACCTACAAGCTTAGAAAAGATGCCAAGTGGTATACAGCTGACGGTGAGGAATATGCTTCAGTCAAAGCTCAGGATTTTGTCACTGGGATCAAATATGCCGCGGACAATAAGGGGCAAGCCATGGATCTGATCCAAAATTCAATCAAGGGATTGAATGACTATGTGACGGGTGTGACCAATGACTTTTCAACTGTCGGTGTCAAAGCCTTGGATGATTACACAGTCGAGTACACTTTGACTCGACCAGAACCGTATTGGAATTCAAAGACAACCAATAGTATCCTTTTCCCAGTCAACGAAGAGTTCTTGAAATCAAAGGATAAAGATTTTGGTACCTTGACACCAGACAGTATCCTTTATAATGGTCCATATCTGTTAAAAGATTTCACATCAAAATCTTCGATCGAATATGTGAAGAATCCACACTATTATGACCATGATAAAGTAACCATTGAAAAAGTTAAGTTAGCTTACTTTGATGGGTCAGATCAGGAGATGACCATTCGAAACTTTGAAAGTGGTGCTTACTCGATTGCAGGAGTCTATCCAAATAGTTCGAACTATGCTAAGACAAAAGAAAAATACCAAGACAATATCGTCTATAGCTTACAAGACAAGACATCTTGGTACTTTAACTTTAACGTCAACCGCAAAACCTATAATCATACCGCTAAAACAACGGACGACCAAAAGAAATCAGCTCAAATAGCTATCTTAAATAAAAATTTCCGTCAGGCTATCAACTTTGGAATTGATCGAACAGCCTACTCTGCTCAATCTAACGGTGAAGAAGCAGCGAGCAAAACCCTTCGTAATACTCTGGTTCCCCCAACATTTGTCCAGGTGGGAGATAAGACCTTTGGAGAAGTAACAGCTTCTAAGCTTGTGAACTACGGAACTGAGTGGTCAGGTATCAATTTGGCAGACGCTCAAGATGCCTACTTCAACAAGGAAAAGGCCCAAGCAAAATTTGCGGAAGCTAAAAAGGAATTAGAAGCCCAAGGCGTGACTTTCCCAATCCATTTGGATGTCCCTGTTGATCAGACGAATAAAAATGCGGTCTCTGGTATGAACTCGGTTAAACAAACCCTTGAAACAGTACTAGGTTCTGACAATATCGTCATTGATGTTCAACAGCTTTCTACAGATGACTTTGGAAATGTTGCCTTCCTAGCACCAAATCCAGCAGCTCGTGACTACGACCTAAACTTTGATGGTTGGGTTGGTGATTACCAGGATCCATCAACTTATCTAGACCCCTTCAATGCTGAAACTGGCTTCTATCTCAAGATTTTTGGTCTTGATGCCAAGGAAGACCAAGAGCTCATTAAGAGTTTGGGGCTCGATACCTATACACAACTCCTGAAAGAAGCAGATGCAGAGAACAAAGATGTCGCTAAGCGTTATGAAAAATACGCTGAAGCTCAAGCTTGGATGATTGACAATTCTCTAGTCATGTCTGCTATGTCAAATGGCGGTACAGCCTCTGTAACCAAAGTAACTCCGTTTACACGTGCCTACTCCCTAGTAGGTATCAAGGGTGACGGAAATAATTATAAGTACATGAGATTACAAAAAGACCCTGTTACCAAGAAACAATTTGATGAAGCCAAGGCTAAGTGGGAAGAAGAAAGTAAAAAGGCTATCGAAAAGAGCCAGAAAGAGTTTGAAAACCACGTAAAATAAGATTACAGACAAGGTTGCCCCTGAGCGCCTTGTCTTTTTGTCTAGAATGGCATTCGGAACTTTACCTATATTTTAGAGTAACTTAGAGAACAAAAGCGAATGAAAATGCTGAAAATAGCAAGGATGGATGGAATTTCCGCCATGATTGTGATATAATATTTATAACTATTAACGTGTATAGGGGATTATAATGAGTAGACATTCAAAGAGAGCTCGTTTAGGGAATGTAAAACGAAATATTAATATAGTTTTAGCAACCATTTATTTATTATTGAGTGGTTTTTTGTTGTTCTTAATTTTCAAGCATAATATCCTAGCTTTTCGATACCTCAATATCCTTACGGCGGTTCTTATTCTCGTTTCTGCTGTAATTGGAATCCTTCTGATAGTGTATAAAAAAGCCGAGAAGTTTACGGTTTTCTTTTTGACACTTGCTATCGTAGTTAGCTCGGTTTCTCTCTATGCTTTGCAGCAGTTTGTCGGTTTTACCAATCATATCAATGCGACCTCAAACTACTCAGAGTATTCGATGAGTGTGGTCGTTTTGAAAGATAGTGAAATCAATAATGTGACTCAGTTAGAGAGTGTAACAGGTCCGACTGAAACAGATAATGATAATATCCAAAAGTTGGTGGCGGATATTAAGACGACACAGAGTAAAGACTTGACAGTTGAGCAGAGTGCTTCTTATCTAGCAGCTTATAAGAGCCTGCTTTCTGGCGAAACGAAAGCAATTGTCTTAAATAGTGTCTTTGAAAATATCATTGAAGCAGAGTATCCAGACTATGCTTCAAAAATCAAAAAAATCTATACAAAACAATTAACTAAGGATGTTGCGGCACCAAAGGTATCGAAGAATAAAGCTTTCAATATTTATGTGAGTGGTATTGATACCTATGGTCCGATTAGCTCAGTATCTCGTTCTGATGTGAATATTCTAATGACTGTGAACCGAGATACCAAGAAAATTCTTCTGACTACAACGCCTCGAGATTCCTATGTTCCGATTGCGGATGGGGGAAATAATCAAAAGGATAAATTGACCCACGCTGGTATTTATGGAGTGGACTCATCAATTCATACTTTGGAAAATCTCTATGGAGTGGATATTAACTATTATGTGCGCTTAAACTTTACCTCTTTCTTGAAGTTGATTGACCTTTTAGGTGGAATTGATGTCTATAATGATCAGGAGTTTACAGCACATACTAACGGGAAGTATTATCCTGTTGGGAATGTTCATTTAGACTCTGAGCAGGCTCTTGGTTTTGTCCGTGAGCGCTACTCTCTAGCAGATGGAGATCGAGATCGTGGTCGGAACCAACAAAAGGTTATTGTAGCTATTATTCAGAAGTTGACGTCAACTGAGGCTTTAAAAAACTACGATAACATCATCAAGGGATTGCAAGATTCTCTTCAGACCAATATGCCTTTGGAAACTATGATGGATCTGGTTAATACTCAATTGGAGAGTGGCGGGAACTACAAAATCAACTCTCAAGACTTGAAGGGAACTGGACGCACGGATCTTCCTTCATACGCTATGCCAGATAGTAACCTCTACATGATGGAAATCGATGAAAGTAGCTTGGCCGCTGCGAAAGCTGCTATCAATGATGTGATGGAGGGCAAGTAGAATGATTGATATTCATTCGCACATCGTTTTTGATGTGGACGATGGTCCGAAGTCGATAGAGGAAAGTAAAAACCTTCTAAGAGAGGCCTATAGTCAAGGAGTGCGGACAATCGTTTCAACATCGCATAGACGAAAAGGAATGTTTGAAACTTCTGAAGAAAAAATTGCAACCAACTTTCTGAAGGTACGAGAAATGGCTAAGGAAGTTGCGGATGACCTAATCATTGCCTATGGGGCAGAAATCTACTATACGCCAGATGTTGTTGAGAAGTTAGAAAAGAAATTAATCCCAACCCTTAACGATAGTCGCTATGCTTTGATTGAGTTTAGTATGAATACAGCTTATCGAGATATGCATAAGGGGTTGAGTGATATTCTAATGCTAGGCATTACACCCGTCATTGCCCACATTGAACGTTACGATGCTTTAGAAAATAATGAAAAGCGCGTGCGAGAGCTGATTGATATGGGATGTTATACTCAGGTTAATAGTTCTCATGTTTTGAAACCAAAACTCTTCGGAGAAACCTATAAATTTATGAAAAAGAGAGCCCAGTATTTCTTGGAACGAGATCTGGTTCACGTGATAGCAAGTGATATGCACAACTTGGATCACAGACCTCCTCATATGGGGGAAGCCTATGATATCATTGCCAAAAAATACAGTGAAGATAAGGCTAAGGAACTTTTTAAGGATAATCCCCGAAAAATAATAATGGATCAATTGATTTAGGAGAAAAAATGAAAGAACAAAATATGATGGAAATCGATGTATTTCACTTGCTTAAAATCCTTTGGAAACGAAAATTTTTAATTGCTTTGGTAGCATTCGTGACAGGGACAGTAGCATTTGCCTATAGTAGTTTTATTGTGAAGCCGGAGTTTACGAGTACGACCCGAATTTATGTGGTCAATCGTAATCAGGGAGATAAGCCTGGCTTGACTAACCAAGACTTGCAAGCCGGATCTTACTTGGTAAAAGACTATCGTGAAATCATTCTCTCGCAAGACGTTTTAGAGAAGGTTGCGACTGATTTGAAACTAGAACTCCCTCCAAAAGGTCTAGCTAGTAAAATCAAGGTAACAGTTCCAGTGGATACGCGTATTGTATCGATTTCTGTTACAGACCGTGCACCTGAGGAGGCTAGCCGTATCGCCAACTCTTTGAGAGAGGTTGCGGCTCAAAAGATCATCAGCGTCACTCGCGTTTCGGATGTGACAACACTTGAAGAAGCACGTCCTGCAACATCGCCATCTTCACCAAATATTCGTCGCAATACCATGGTTGGATTCCTTGCGGGGGCGGTTGTGATGGTTGTCACAGTTCTCCTTGTTGAGATTTTGGATACACGAGTGAAACGTCCAGAAGATATTGAGGACGTGTTGCAAATTGCACTATTGGGAGTAGTTCCAAATTTGGATAAATTGAAATAGGAGAGAAAAATGCCAACGTTAGAGATTGCACATAAAAAACTGGATCAGGCAAGAAAAGCAGAAGAGTACTATAATGCCCTTCGCACCAATATTCAATTGAGTGGGAATAACTTGCAAGTGATTTCTATTACGTCTGTCAAACCAGGAGAAGGGAAATCAACAACTTCTACCAATATTGCTTGGGCTTTCGCGCGTGCAGGCTATAAGACACTGTTGATCGATGCGGATATCCGTAATTCAGTCATGTCAGGTGTCTTTAAATCACGTGAAAAGATTACAGGCCTAACAGAGTTCTTGTCAGGCACAACAGACCTATCACAAGGTTTATGTGAAACCAATGTTGAAAATCTGTTTGTCATTCAAGCGGGCTCTGTATCACCAAACCCAACAGCTTTGTTACAAAGTGAAAATTTTGCGACCATGATTGATACCTTACGCAAGTACTTTGACTACATCGTTGTAGATACTGCCCCGATTGGAGTTGTTATCGATGCGGCGATTATCACGCAGCAGTGTGACGCTTCTGTTTTAGTAACTGCGGCTGGTGAAACAAATCGTCGTGATGTCCAAAAAGCTAAAGAACAACTCGAACAAACAAGTAAACCATTTCTAGGAGTAGTACTAAATAAATTTAATACTTCAGTTGAAAAATATGGCTCCTATGGAGCATATGGAAACTATGGGAAAAAGTAGGGAATCTTGTAGTTGGAAAATTATCTAAGGGGATTATTACAAGGGGGAGTTTTAGGTGAAACAAAACAAGATCATCTATATTGCCTTCAAAAGGTCTATGGATGTATTTATCGGCTTGTTTGGAACGGTATTTATAGTTTTACCCTGTTCTCTGGTCATCTTTGTAATCTATAAAATGAAAGGTTACAAAGGAAGTATATTTTTTACACAGTGCAGAGCAGGTCTCAGAGGGAAAAAATTTAAAATCATTAAGTTTAGGTCGATGGTCGAGAATGCAGAAGAAATTCTGATTTCGAATAAGGAACTCTATGAAAAGTATAAAAAGAATAGCTATAAATTGCCACCAAATGAGGATCCACGACTTACAAATATTGGAGATTTTATAAGAAAAACAAGTATTGATGAGGTTCCACAGTTTATAAATGTACTACTAGGTGATATGAGTCTTATTGGTCCAAGACCAATTCTTGAAAATGAACTAGACGAATATACCGAGGATGAACAGGAAACTTTATTGTCTGTTCGTCCTGGGATTACAGGGATATGGCAAGTTTCTGGTAGGAGTGGAGTATATTATCCTGAACGTTGTGAGATGGAATTATATTATCCTAGAAATCAGTCTTTACGGTTAGATATCAAAATCTTCTTTTTGACCATTAGAAGAGTGTTATCCCGTGAAGGAGCTCATTGAGAATTCAAACTGAGTCGGCATAAAGTGAAATATATAAAGATAAAATTGAATACAAAAAGGATATCTTTGGTATTCAATTTTATCTTTTTGGGTCAAGATAGTTTTAGTGATAATCTATTTTGGTTGGATATTTTTTAATAGAGAATGATTACAATTTTGATTAAAAGGTAGTTGAGCTAGTTATGGATGAAGGGAATTGAATTAGGATATAGAAATGTCTAAAACGTATAGAATCATAGTTGCAACACATAAACGATTTCAAATGCCAGAGGATAAGGACTTGTATATCCCTATCCAAGTTGGTAGTGAGGGTAAGGAAGATTTAGGTTATCAACCAGATAATCAAGGAGTTCATATTTCTCACCTTAATCCTTATTATTGTGAATTGACAGGATTATATTGGGCTTGGAAAAATTTAGAATGTGATTATCTTGGATTGGTACATTACCGTAGATATTTCACATCAAAACAACACTCATATAGAGAAGCAATTAGTATGGATGACATTATTCTTTCCAAATCAGAAGTGAAAAACTTGATGTCGAATTATGATGTTATCGTTCCTAAAAAACGGAAATATTACATTGAAACGCTATACTCTCACTATGCACATACTCACGATGTCAATCATTTAGACGTGACACGCCAGATTGTTAGCGAGTTGAGACCGGATTATATCGAAGCTTTTGAACAGGTCATGAAACAACGCAGTGGCTATATGTTCAATATGTTTATCATGTCCAAAGAAAATGTAGCAGCCTATTGTGAATGGTTGTTCCCTATTATCGATGAACTCTATAGAAGATTGGACATTACAGACTATTCTGCTTTTGACGCTAGATTATTTGGTCGTATCAGTGAACGCTTGTTCAATGTTTGGTTGGCAAAACAAGATTTGCGGGTAAAAGAGATTCCGTTCATTTATATGGAAAAAATTGATTTGATTCAAAAAGGGAGGTCCTTTTTACAAGCAAAATTCTTTGGAAAAAAATATGGACAGAGTTTTTAGATAGGGATGAATAATAAGAATGAAATTAGTACTAAAAATAAAATCTGTACCAGAACTTTTGGCTCTTGTTGCTTTAGGGATATTTTTAACGGTTTCGATATTAAATGTAACTTTTTATGCTCGGTATCTACCTGGAACAGTTTATAAATTAGCGATAGCTTTTTCCATCTTTCTTTTGGTTATAAAAGAGTCGTTTAAGAGAAAATATGATTATAGAACTCTCATTGGTTTGTTTGCAACGATTTT
The DNA here is from genome assembly GCF_041432195.1 of Streptococcus sp. 27098_8_23. Lineage (GTDB taxonomy): Bacteria > Bacillota > Bacilli > Lactobacillales > Streptococcaceae > Streptococcus. The sequence goes on from NZ_JAPVZF010000004.1 coordinate 45,066, forward strand.
CATTTATTTTATAGTGGGGAAAATGACATCTCTCAGTTCAGAACTTCCTGTAAGTATATTATTTATTTATACTTTACGAGATATTCCCTTTAAGAAGGTGGCGAAAACTTCATTAGTCGTTAGTATGTGCTTGTTGTTTTTTGTTATCATAAGCGCAAGATTAGGAATAATAACGAATTATATAGAAATTTCTGGTCCTCGAGTACGGGCCTACCTAGGCTTTAGATATGCTCTATTTCCTTCGGTTTTACTGATGAATATAGTTGCTATTGTGTTTTATTTAAAGCAAAACAAAATCCAATACTGGCAATGGCTACTGTTAGCTCTATCAGTTTATTGGGTATATGATCAAACGGATTCTCGTTTAACATTTTATAGTTCCTGTGTATTGCTGGCATGCAGTTTGTTAATAAAATGGTTTCCGAAACTATTTTCAAAGTTAGGATATGTGATTAAAGTTTTTAAACCAACCTTTATTGTAAATGCAGTTATTAGTTTTTGGGTCTCCGTTACCTATCTCAATTCAAGTCATTCTTTTATCAATGATCTTCTTTTTAAAGTGAATCATATGTTAGGTGGTCGGATATACTTGGCTAATAAATCTTTAAATCTCTATGGTTTTGGATTTTTCGGACGACCAGTTTACTGGAATGGGAATGGTCTGACTGTTGAAGGTGTTAGAAACTATCAGACCTATCTGTATGTGGACAATTTGTATGTCCAAATCTTACAAAGATTTGGCTTACTCATCCTGGGATTAATGGTCTCAGTTCTAACTTTGACTTTGTCTAAAGTTATTAAAAGTCGTCAATGGGTTCTTGCTTTTATTTTGATAATGATGAGTTTTCACTCTATGATTGATGATTTGAATTTCTATCTTCATAACAATATTTTTTGGATATTGGTAGGTATTTTAATAAACTCGGATTATCAGTTTTCTGATGAAAGCGATGAAGATCTAGGGGGGACGTTCGTTTGAAAAAATCGTATAGTGAAATGGTAAGAAGTATTTAACGAGAACTTAAAAGAGCATAGACTGGGAAGACGGTTTAATTTCGATTTATTTATATAGGAGGAAAGTATGTCGGATATCAAAATCATTCAAGATAAGATTTTATCTATTTTGAAAGAGTTTATTAATATTTGCGAAGAAAATAACCTAACCTACTATGCTCTAGGTGGGACCTTGTTAGGAGCGGTACGTCATAAAGGTTTCATACCTTGGGATGATGACATCGATATCGGTATGCCGAGAGAAGATTACGAAAAGTTTAAAAAAATAGCTTCAAATGTCTTGCCGGAAAACTACAAGTTTTTAAGCGAAGATACATTAAACTATAAAAAAGCTTTCTCTGTGATTCGAGATGATTCTACAAAAATCATCATGAATTATAGTAAAGAAGAATTGGTAGAAAGTTTGTGGATAGACATTTTCCCGCTAGATGGTATGCCCTCTAACGCTTTAAAGAAAAAAATTCATTCTTTGAGATACTTGTACGCAAGGATGATGGTTCAACTCTCGCAATTCAATAGTTTGGTGAATCAGAAAAAAGAAAATCGACCATTCATTGAAAAGATAATTATTGCTTTTGCGAATGCTGTTAATATTGAGAAGATTATTTCCTTTACATGGGCTCAGAAAAAATATTTACAAACGATAAAAAAATATTCGTTTGATGAAGCTTATGCAGGAAATTATACGGGAGCTTACAAATTAAAAGAGATAGTACCGAGTGATTACTTTGGAGAACCAGTCCTATTACAGTTTGAAGATCTTAAACTTTGTTGTCCTTGCAAATACAAAGAATATTTAACAGCCATTTACGGAGCGGATTATATGCAATTGCCACCAGAAGACAAAAGAACTCTTCACCACTACGAGATTATATCACTGGGTGAAAATGAAGGGGAAGTGTAGTTTAAAGATGAAAAAAATCGCTTTAGTGAAATGGAGTATCGATAGAACAGATGGAGGACTGAAAGTAGCAACCAGCCTTGCAAATGAGTTATCAACTATGTATGAAGTTCATCTTCTCTCGATGATTTCTACAGAAAACAATTTCTTCTCGCTGAAACAATCGGTTCGATATCAAAATTTATCATCAAAGAAAATATCTATGAGTAAAAATTTTCTCGAAGCGGTCAAGTTGTTGAGAAACTATCTGAAAGAAGAGAACATTGATATTGTTTTTGGAATCGGAATGAGTATGAATACAATTGGTGTAGCAAGCACAATTGGTTTGAAAACAAAATTTGTTTCCTGCGACCATACAAATTCTATAGTAGATATTGATACTAAAGTTAAGAAGATACAAAGGTATATTGGAGCGAAATTTGCTGATAAACTCGTGACCCTTACTCAAGAAGACCGTGAAAATTATATAAAAAAATACGGTGTTCCTGAAGAAAGGATTTGCTACATCTATAATTGGAAAGAGGCTTCTCTTTCAGATATCTCCTATAATAAAAATTCAACTAAAATCGTGACGGTTGGCCGTTTTGATTATCAAAAAGGATTTGATTATCTTGTTCAAGTCGCGAAAAAAATGTTTGTGAAAAGGTCTGACTGGACTTGGGAAATCTACGGTTCCGGCAATCAAGATGAAGTAAATAAAATCAGAGATTTAATCAACGAAAATGATTTACAGGATAAGTTAGTTATAAAAGGACTCGAAAAAAATCAAGATTTGATTTATGGAGATAAAGGGATTTATGTCATGACTTCTCGTTATGAAGGTTTACCTCTAGTTCTACTGGAAGCTCAACAATACAACCTCCCAATAGTTAGTTTCAGATGTCCAACAGGACCAAATGAGATTGTTGAAGATGGGGTCAATGGTTATCTGATTGATTGTTATGATACCGATAAAATGAGTGATAGAATACTTGAATTGATGGAAGATTCGAACTTGCGAAGTTCCTTCTCCAATCATGCCAAGGATAATATGGATAAATTCGATAAAGAAAAAATTCTCAAGCAGTGGATTGAACTAATTGAGACGATTTATGAGATAAGATGAAGGATTGTTTATTAACAATTGCAATGCCTAGTTATAATATTCAGGACTATATTTCAAAAGGGCTGGAGTCTTTTCAACAAGTGCTTCCGAATGATAAAAATAAATTTGAAGTACTGGTTGTCATGGATGGTCAGTAATTCGGAAAGGTCGTTAAAGGATCTATATAGTAAAATTGAGCAAAGCTCATATAAATACGTTCCTACGAAAAAAATTGACAGATGGTCTTACTTAAATTATAGGACTAACTTTGCTTTTGGAATAATTTTTAATCCGATTTTGAAGAAATACTCTGAAAAGAAAGAAAAAGAGAGGGGCGTTTAAGATGTTTATCAGCATCGTTGTTCCTGTTTATAATGTTGCAGACTATCTGCATTTTGCGATAGAAAGCTTAATTAAACAGACCTATCAAAACTTTGAGATAATTCTTGTAAATGATGGATCCACAGATGATTCTCCTCTATTATGCGAAGATTATGCAAAGCAATATGAAAATATCCATGTTTTCCACAAAGAAAATGGTGGATTATCTGATGCACGTAACTTTGGAGTGGCAAAAGCCAACTCAGATTGGATTTTCTTTTTAGATCCGGATGATTATCTTGAAGAATATACTCTAGAGTTAATCGTGAAAATTCAGGAAACACATCAAGCAGACTTGATTTCAACCAAGGTAAAAGCTACTTCAAAATATAATGCTTATACTTCTTATCGATTGCAAGACTCAGACTATAAAGATTTGGCTCCGATTACAAAAGAAAAGGCTCTGGAACTAATGTTGGATGACAAAGTTGCAACGGTTTCTGCCTGTGCTAAGCTTTATAAAAAAAGTATATTGGAACGAGTCCCTTTTCCAGTTGGGAAAATCTATGAGGATTTTTATGTTGTAGCAGAACATCTTGCCTTAGCTGAAAGAATCGTGATCAGTCCACTTGAAACCTACAATTACTATCGTAGGGAAGGGAGTATAGTTCGTTCAACATTTACTGAAAAAAGATATGATTTCTTTGAAGCTGTTGCAAAAAATGAGGAAGTTATTAAAAGAGAGTACATTCAGAGTCCAGAATTAAAGCAAGCTTTGCAAGCTAAAAAATTATTAGGTGGTTTTGTAGTAATTGGTGCAAAAGCTGACTCAGGCTTAAAAGATTTTTCAAAAGATAAAGAGTTGTTGAGAGTCGAATTGAGTGACTTGTTGAAAAATAATAAGTTATCATGGAAACTAAAACTAAAATACCTTATTTTTATTTTTAACCCTAAATTGTATTTGTTGCTACGATAGTATCGTGCATAGATCCAATTTAATTTGCAACAAGTGTCAAAAAATGTAGGAAAGAGGAAATATGAAAGAAGTTTTTAGAATAATTGACCATTATAAGTATGACCAGTCAAACTTTTTGTTTTCACTGATTAATTCTAAATTGGATGACTTGAAATGAAAGTATTAAAAAACTACGCCTACAATCTTTCTTATCAATTGTTGGTCATTATACTCCCAATTATTACGACTCCCTATGTAACACGGGTCTTTTCTTCGGATGATTTAGGGACGTATGGATACTTTAATTCCATTGTCACCTACTTCATCCTCTTAGCGACGCTGGGAGTTGCTAACTATGGTACTAAGGTCATTTCAGGACATCGTAATGAGATTAATAAAAACTTTTGGGGTATCTACACTCTACAATTAGGGGCAACAGTTCTTTCTCTGTCCTTATATGCTCTTCTTTGTATGACTCTTCCCTCTATGCAAAATCCGGTAGCCTACATTCTAGGCTTGAGTTTAGTTTCAAAAGGTTTAGACATTTCCTGGCTCTTTCAAGGGCTAGAAGATTTTCGAAAGATTACTGTTCGAAATATCACAGTTAAACTCGTTGGAGTCATTTCAATCTTTCTCTTTGTCAAATCTGCAAATGACCTATATCTCTATGTTTTTTTGCTAACCATATTTGAACTCTTGGGGCAACTAAGTATGTGGGTGCCTGCTCGGGAGTTTATCGGTAGTTCTCATTTTAGCATAGAATATGCTAGACATCATTTAAAGCCGGTCATATTATTATTCCTTCCTCAAGTAGCGATTTCTTTGTACATTACGCTGGATCGTACCATGCTTGGAGCCTTAGCTTCTACAAAAGATGTAGGGATTTATGACCAGGCCCTAAAATTAGTAAATATCCTTCTGACCTTGGTAACTTCCTTGGGAAGCGTTATGTTGCCTCGTGTCGCGCATTTGTTAGCGACAGGTGATCATAAAGCGGTTAACAAAATGCATGAGATGTCCTTCCTCATTTATAATCTAGTGATTTTCCCAATGATGGCAGGAATTTTAATCGTCAACGATGATTTTGTTAGCTTTTTCCTTGGGCAGGATTTTCAGGATGCACGTTATGCAATTGCCATTATGATCTTCCGTATGTTCTTTATCGGTTGGACCAATATCATGGGAATTCAGATACTGATACCTCACAATCAAAATAAAGAATTCATGATTTCAACAACAGCTCCCGCAATTATCAGTGTAGGTTTGAACTTACTATTCCTTCCTAAACTTGGGTATATCGGAGCAGCCATTGTTTCTGTTTTGACAGAGGCGTTGGTATGGGCGATACAATTATACTTTACCCGTAGATACCTAAAAGAAGTTCCAATTATCGGATCTTTGACAAAAATTGTTCTAGCGTCAGCTATCATGTATGGCATTCTGCTAGGTTCAAAAACAGTTATACATTTTTCGCCAACCCTAAATGTTCTAGCGTTTGCAGGGCTTGGTGGAATTATTTATCTTTTTGCAATTCTATCTTTGAAAGTGGTAGATGTAAAAGAATTAAAACAAATAATTAGGAAAAACTAGAATGCAAAAAAATCGGAATATCAGTCTAGATTTATTAAAAGTGCTTGCGTGTATTGGGGTCGTTTTACTCCATACAACAATGGGCGGATTTAAAGAGACAGGATCATGGAATCTTTTGGCATATCTATATTATTTAGGTACCTACTCCATTCCCTTGTTTTTTATGGTCAATGGTTATTTATTGTTAGGCAAAAGGGAAATAACTTATCCTTACATACTTCAAAAAGTCAAATGGATTCTAATAACAGTGTCATCATGGAACATTATCGTTTGGCTCTTTAAAAGAGGCTTTGCGTTTAATCCAATTAAAAAAATTGTAGGCTCTCTGTTACAAAAAGGGTATTTCTTTCAGTTTTGGTTTTTTGGTTCGCTGATTCTTATTTATTTATGTTTGCCTGTTTTGAAAACAGTTATAAACTCTAAAAGAAAATATGTATACATTCTATCTTTATTGGTGGCAATTGGGTTTATAGTTGAATTTGCAAATATTTTCCTTCAGATGCCTATACAAACTCATGTTATGCAAACTTTTAGATTATGGACTTGGTTTTTCTACTATCTTTTAGGTGGTTATATAGCGCAATTCAATATAGACAACCTCAAATATAGATTTAAAAATTGGATGAAAATAGTTAGCATACTTTTGTTATTGATTTCACCAATTATATTGTTTTTCTTAGCAAAGAATACTTACCATAATCTTTTTGCTGAATATTTTTATGATACTTTATTTGTAAAAGTCAGTACTCTAGGAATTTTTCTAACTATCCTCACGCTTACGTTGAATGAAAACCGAAACGAATGGATTGTTTTCCTTTCTAATCAAACAATGGGAGTTTTCATAATACATACTTATATTATGAAATTGTGGGAAAGGATATTTGGTTTTAATTTTGTAGGAGCATATTTACTTTTTGCTCTATTTACTTTAAGTGTTAGTTTTATTATTGTTGGAATGTTAATGAAGATTCCTTACTTCAATCGAATCGTCAAATTATAAAAAGGAGAACACTATGTACGATTATCTTATCGTTGGTGCTGGTTTGTCTGGAGCAATCTTCGCACACGAAGCTACAAAACGCGGTAAAAAAGTAAAAGTGATTGACAAGCGTGATCACATTGGTGGAAATATCTACTGTGAAAATGTTGAGGGCATCAATGTTCACAAGTATGGCGCCCACATTTTCCATACTTCTAATAAGAAAGTATGGGATTATGTCAATCAATTTGCTGAATTTAACAACTACATCAACTCACCAGTGGCTAACTACAAGGGTAGCCTCTACAATCTTCCTTTCAACATGAATACCTTCTATGCTATGTGGGGTACCAAGACTCCTCAAGAAGTCAAGGCTAAGATCGCTGAGCAGACAGCTGATATGAAGGATGTTGAACCTAAAAACCTTGAGGAACAAGCCATCAAGTTAATTGGTCCAGATATCTATGAAAAGTTAATTAAGGGCTATACTGAAAAACAATGGGGACGTTCGGCAACAGACCTTCCGCCATTTATTATCAAGCGCCTCCCAGTGCGTTTGACCTTTGATAACAACTACTTTAACGACCGTTACCAAGGTATTCCAATCGGTGGCTATAACGTCATCATTGAAAACATGCTTGGCGATGTAGAAGTAGAGCTTGGTGTTGATTTCTTTGCCAATCGTGAAGAGCTAGAAGCATCAGCTGAAAAAGTTGTCTTCACAGGGATGATTGACCAGTACTTTGATTACAAACACGGGGAGTTGGAATACCGTAGCCTTCGTTTTGAACATGAAGTCTTGGATGAAGAAAATTATCAAGGGAATGCTGTAGTAAACTATACAGAACGTGAGATTCCTTATACTCGCATTATTGAGCATAAACATTTTGAGTACGGTACACAAGATAAAACGGTTATTACGCGTGAATATCCATCTGATTGGAAACGTGGAGATGAGCCCTATTATCCAATCAATGATGAGAGAAATAATGCTATTTTTGCTAAGTATCAAGAAGAAGCAACACAGAATGATAAGGTAATTTTCTGTGGACGTTTGGCAGATTATAAATACTATGATATGCATGTAACTGTTGAACGTGCATTGGATGTGGTAGAGAAAGAACTAGGAAGTATCTAAGAACATCACAGATAAAGGGGAGAAAAGGTGAAATATTATCTGAAGGATTCATTTCTGAGTAATGAATATGAAAAGAATGCAGGAAATAAGGCACGAAATGACGTGGAAGCTATTCTAGTCTCAGAGGGTTATAAGGGGTTGGAACTCAAGGTTGAGAATTGGTATAAGATGAATTTCTTTAAAGCTCAGCAACACAAATATCGTGCGCTCAAGTCTGTCTTTGATCAGTTGGGATCTGGGGATGAATTGCTGATTCAGTTCCCGATTATCCACCATACATTTTTCATCTCACAACTCATTAAGCAGGCGCAAAATAGAGGAGTCAAATTCTATCTTGTGATTCATGATATTGAAACCTTGCGTCATGTAGGAAATTCAGCAGTGAAACTTCGTCATAAAGTGAGAAATTACTTCCAAGAGAAGGCAGCTCTTACATCAGTGGATGGCATTATCGTTCATAATGATATCATGAAAAATGCCTTGACAATTCAAGGCATACCATCAGATAAAATGGTTAGCTTGGAGATTTTTGACTATCTGATTCCGAACTTTGAGGAAAAAAGTGTTCCCCAAAAAGAAGAAGCGATTATCATCGCCGGAAATCTAATTCCAACAAAATCAGGCTATCTTTATAATTTGCCAGAACAGCCAGCCTATAATCTCTATGGAATGGGATACGATGAAAGTCGTGCATTGAAAAATACCACCTACTTTGGTTCCTTTATGCCAGATGACCTCCCCAATGCTCTTCAAGGTAGTTTTGGTTTGGTGTGGGATGGTGATAGTTCAGAAACTTGCCAAGGTTCTTTCGGAAATTACCTACGTATTAACAACTCCCACAAGGCTTCTCTTTATTTGGCTTCGGGCTTTCCTCTAGTTGTTTGGAAAGAGTCTGCCCTTGCGCATTTTGTGCTAGATAAGCAATGTGGTATAGCAGTTGATTCTCTACATGACCTCCAAAAGGCACTAGACGATTTGACAGATCGAGATTACATGGAACTATCAGCTAATGCTAGACAAGTAGGAGTAGCGCTTCGAAATGGTGATTATCTGAAATCGGCTATTTCTAAATTGAAGTAAGAATTTGAAGCTACTTATTAATCAGTTCGTTAGAAAGATTACTTCATTATGAAAGGTATTATTTTTGCAGCTGGTTCGGGAACACGATTATATCCAACAAGATTCTACTACTTATTTAGTAGGCACAAATATCGATCGTCAGTCTTATAAGTACACTTCTAAGACAACAGAAGAATACCAAAAAGCTCAAGAAAAATGGTTGAAAGAAAAAGAAGAGTCAAATAAAAAGGCCCAAGAAGATCTCGCAAACCATGTGAAATAACTTTAAAAAAGTAAAGGATTTAGCCATCGGCATGATGGTTAAGTCCTTTTTTATCTTGGTATAAGTCCCTGAATGATTAGAGATAGGATTTTTCAGAAAAGAGAAAATTTTAGTGAATTTTACCTATTTCCTATTGCTTTCTGCCTTTTTATTTGTTATATTAAAAGTACAATTAATTTTTATTTATAACAGTTAAGCAGAGCACTTTCAGAGAAAGGAGTATTTTTTAAAAAAGAAATGTAAACGCTTACTGGAAAATGAAAGGATTTAGGAGTTCATGGATAAACGATTTTTTGAAAAACGCTGTAAGTTCAGTATTCGTAAGTTTACGCTTGGAGTAGCTTCGGTGATGATTGGAGCGACTTTCTTCGCGGCTAGCCCAGTATTGGCTGATCAAGCAAGAGTTGGTTCAACAGATAATTTGCCGAGTGAACTAGCTGATTTGGATAAGAAGGCTAGTGATGAGGGGCACGATTTTGACAAGGAAGCTGCCGCTCAGAATCCTGGTTCAGCTGAGACTACTGAAGGCCCTCAAACAGAAGAAGAGTTGTTGGCTCAAGAAAAAGAAAAGTCAGATAAGCCAAGCAATCTTCCAAAAGAACTAGAAGATAAGTTGGGGAAAGCTGAAGACAATGGGCGCGAAGTTGACAAGGACCAATTGGCCCAAGATACTGGGAAGCTCGTCCCAGAAGATGTGGCTAAGACTACCAATGGGGAATTAAACTACGGCGCAACTGTTAAGATCAAGACGCCATCAGGAGAAGGTAGCGGTATTGTCGTTGCTAAAGACCTTGTCTTGACGGTGTCTCATAACTTTATCAAGGATAGCCAAGACGGCAATGTCCGTAAGGTTGTGGACAATGATCAAGGGGATGGAGATATCTATAGTATCTCATATCCAGGATTGCCAGATGTCAAGTTTAGCAAGAAAGATATTATTCATTGGGATCGTGAAGGCTATCTGAAAGGCTTCAAAAATGATTTGGCCCTAGTGAGATTGCGTACAGTTCTAGAAAATACGCCTGTTGAAGTAACTAAAAAGCCAGTAGTTAAGAAAATTGGAGATAAACTCCATGTCTTTGGTTATCCAGAAGGAAAATTGAATCCGATTGTCAATACTACAGTTGATTTTGCGGAACCATACGGAGAAGGTGTCCAAGGGATTGGTTACCAAGGAGGAAAACCGGGTGCTAGTGGCGGCGGTATCTTTGATACAGAAGGCAAACTAGTCGGTGTTCACCAAAATGGTGTAGTTGGAAAACGGAGCGGCGGTATTCTCTTCTCACCAGCTCAACTAAAATGGATCCAAGACCACATACAGGGAATTTCAAGTGTGAAACCAGCAGACTTGGAAGAGAAAGAGAAACCGGCTGAAGAAAAACCAAAAGAGGATAAACCTGCAGCTGCTAAACCTGAAACACCTAAGACAGTGACTCCTGAATGGCAAACAGTAGCGAATAAAGAGCAACAAGGAACAGTCACTATTCGTGAAGAAAAGGGTGTTCGCTACAATCAACTGTCTTCAACTGCCCAAAATGACAATGATGGCAAACCAGCTTTGTTTGAAAAACAAGGATTGACAGTTGACGCTAATGGAAATGCGACGGTTGATTTAACCTTCAAAGATGATTCGGAAAAAGGCAAATCACGCTTTGGTGTCTTCTTGAAATTTAAAGATACCAAGAACAATGTTTTTGTTGGTTATGACAAGGACGGCTGGTTCTGGGAGTATAAATCTCCAACCGATAGCACCTGGTATAAGGGGGGACGTGTAGCAGCGCCTGAGACAGGATCAATTAACCACCTATCAATTAACCTCAAGTCAGATGGACAACTCAATGCAACGAATAATGATGAGAAACTCTTTGATACAGTCACTTTGCCAGCAGCTGTTAATGAAACTCTCAAAAATGAGAAGAAAATCGTCCTAAAAGCTGGCTCCTATAGCAATGACCGTACGGTTGTCAGCGTTAAAACAGACAATCAAGAAGGTGTAAAAGCGGATGACACTCCTGTGGAGAAAGAAAAAGGAGACATTGTTGACGATAGTAAAGTATCTTATGACACTATCCAGTCAACAGTATTGAAAGCGGTAATTGACCAAGCCTTTCCACGCGTGAAAGAGTATACTTTGAATGGGCATACTTTGCCAGGACAAGTTCAACAACTTAAGAAAATCTTGGTAAACAATCGCGAAATTACACCTGAAGTCACTTATAAGAAGATCAATGATACTACTGCAGAGTACTTGATGAAACTTCGTGACGAGAAGAATTTCATCAATGCAGATATGACAGTACGCTTGCAAGTTGTGGACAATCAGTTGCATTTTGATGTGACCAAGATTGTCAACCACAATCAAGTTACTCCAGGTCAGAAGATTGATGATGAAAGAAAACTTCTCTCCTCTATCAATTTCTTAGGAAACTCACTTGTGTCAGTTTCAAGCGACCAAACTGGGGCTAAGTTTGACGGGGCAACTATGTCAAACAACACTCATATCAGTGGAGATGAACATATTCCTGTAACCAATCCAATGAAAGATTTGGCTAAGGGCTACATGTATGGTTTTGTTTCTACAGATAAGCTTGCGGCAGGTGTTTGGAGTAACTCTCAAAACAGCTACGGTGGTGGTTCGAATGACTGGACTCGTTTAACAGCCTTCAAACAAACTGTAGGAAATACAAACTATGTGGGAATCCAAAGTTCTGAATGGCAATGGGAAAAAGCTTATAAAGGGATTGTATATCCAGAGTACACTAAGGAACTTCCAAGTGCTAAAGTTGTTATCACTGAAGATGCCAATGCGGATAATAAAGTTGACTGGCAGGATGGTGCCATTGCTTATCGTAGCATCATGAACAACCCTCAAGGTTGGGAAAAAGTTAAGGATATCACAGCTTATCGTATCGCGATGAACTTTGGTTCTCAAGCACAAAACCCATTCCTTATGACCTTGGATGGTATCAAGAAAATCAATCTCCACACAGATGGTCTTGGGCAAGGTGTTCTCCTTAAAGGATATGGTAGTGAAGGTCACGACTCTGGTCACTTGAACTATGCTGATATTGGTAAACGTATTGGTGGTGTTGAAGACTTCAAGGCCTTGATCGAGAAAGCTAAGAAGTATGGTGCATATCTTGGTATCCACGTTAATGCTTCTGAAACTTATCCTGAGTCTAAATACTTCAATGAAAATATTCTTCGTAAGAATCCAGATGGCAGCTATAGCTATGGCTGGAACTGGCTAGACCAAGGTATCAACATTGATGCTGCTTATGACTTGGCGCATGGACGTTTGGCTCGCTGGGAAGACTTGAAGAAAAAACTTGGTGAAGGTCTCGACTTTATCTATGTGGACGTTTGGGGCAATGGCCAATCAGGTGATAACGGTGCCTGGGCTACCCACGTTCTTGCTAAAGAAATTAACAAACAAGGCTGGCGCTTTGCGATCGAGTGGGGCCATGGTGGTGAATACGACTCTACCTTCCAACACTGGGCAGCTGACTTGACCTATGGTGGCTACACTAATAAAGGTATCAACAGTGCTATCACGCGCTTTATCCGCAACCACCAAAAAGATTCTTGGGTTGGTGACTACAGAAGTTACGGTGGTGCAGCCAACTACCCACTTCTAGGTGGCTACAGCATGAAAGATTTTGAAGGCTGGCAGGGAAGAAGTGACTACAATGGCTACGTGACTAACCTCTTTGCCCATGATGTCATGACTAAGTACTTCCAACACTTCACTGTAAGTAAATGGGAAAATGGTACACCAGTTACCATGACCGATAATGGTAGCACCTATAAATGGACTCCAGAAATGAAGGTTGAGCTAGTCGATGCAGCAGGTAACAAGGTTGTTGTGACTCGTAAGTCAAATGATGTCAATAGCCCACAATACCGTGAACGTACAGTAACTCTCAACGGACGTGTCATCCAGGATGGTTCAGCTTACTTGACTCCTTGGAACTGGGATGCGAATGGTAAGAAACTTCCTACTGATAAGGAAAAAATGTACTACTTCAATACGCAAGCTGGTGCAACAACTTGGACCCTTCCGAGCGATTGGGCAAATAGCAAGGTTTACCTTTACAAGCTAACTGACCAAGGTAAGACAGAAGAGCAAGAACTAACTGTAAAAGATGGCAAGATTACCCTAGACCTTCTAGCTAATCAACCATACGTACTTTACCGTTCAAAACAAAGCAATCCTGAAATGTCATGGAGCGAAGGCATGCACATCTATGACCAAGGATTTAATAGCGGTACCTTGAAACACTGGACCATTTCAGGTGATGCTTCTAAGGCAGAAATTGTCAAATCACAAGGCGCAAATGAAATGCTTCGTATCCAAGGCAATAAGAGCAAGGTCAGCCTTACTCAGAAACTGACTGGCTTGAAACCAAATACCAAGTATGCGGTTTATGTCGGTGTTGATAACCGTAGTAATGCTAAGGCAAGTATCACAGTGAATACTGGCGAAAAAGAAGTGACTACTTATACCAATAAGTCACTCGCTCTCAACTATATCAAAGCATATGCTCATAACAATCGTCGGGAAAATGCTACAGTTGATGATACAAGTTACTTCCAAAACATGTACGCCTTCTTTACAACAGGTTCAGATGTATCAAATGTCACTCTGACATTGAGTCGTGAAGCTGGTGATGAAGCAACTTACTTTGATGAAATTCGTACCTTCGAAAACAATTCAAGCATGTACGGAGACAAGCATGATACTGGTCAAGGAACCTTCAAACAAGACTTTGAAAATGTAGCTCAAGGGATTTTCCCATTCGTAGTGGGCGGTGTCGAAGGTGTTGAAGATAACCGCACTCACTTGTCTGAAAAGCATGATCCATATACACAACGTGGTTGGAACGGTAAGAAAGTTGATGATGTTATCGATGGAAATTGGTCACTCAAGACCAATGGACTGGTTAGCCGTCGTAACTTGGTTTACCAAACCATCCCACAAAACTTCCGCTTTGAAGCAGGTAAGACCTACCGTGTAACCTTTGAATACGAAGCAGGATCAGACAATACCTATGCCTTTGTAGTCGGTAAGGGAGAATTCCAGTCAGGTCGTCGTGGTAGTCAAGCAAGCAACTTGGAAATGCATGAATTGCCAAATACTTGGACGGATTCTAAGAAAGCCAAGAAGGCAACCTTCCTCGTGACAGGTGCAGAAACAGGCGATACTTGGGTAGGTATCTACTCAACTGGAAATGCAAGCAATACTCATGGAGATGCTGGCGGAAATGCCAACTTCCGTGGTTACAACGACTTCATGATGGATAATCTTCACATCGAAGAAATTACCCTAACAGGTAAGATGTTGACAGAAAATGCTCTGAAAAACTACTTGCCAACTGTAGCCATGACCAACTACACGAAAGAGTCTATGGATGCTTTGAAGGAGGCAGTATTTAACCTCAGCCAAGCAGATGATGACATTAGTGTAGAAGAAGCGCGTGCAGAGATTGCCAAGATTGAAGCCTTGAAGAATGCTTTGGTTCAGAAGAAAACAGCCTTGGTAGCAGAAGACTTTGAAAGTTTGGATGCGCCTGCCCAACCAGGTGAAGGCCTAGAGAATGCCTTTGATGGCAATGTATCTAGCCTATGGCATACATCTTGGAGTGGTGGAGATGTTGGTAAACCAGCAACAATGGTCTTGAAAGAACCTACTGAAATCACAGGACTTCGCTATGTTCCACGTGCATCCGATTCAAATGGAAACTTGCGAGATGTGAAACTGGTTGTCACAGATGAGTCTGGCAAGGAACATACCTTTACCGTAACAGATTGGCCAAATAACAACAAGCCAAAAGACATTGACTTTGGCAAGACAATCAAGGCTAAGAAAATTGTCCTTACTGGTACCAAGACTTACGGAGATGGTGGCGATAAATACCAATCTGCAGCGGAACTCATCTTTACCCGTCCACAGGTAGCAGAAACACCACTTGACATGTCTGGCTATGAAGCAGCTTTGGCTAAGGCGCAGAAATTAACAGACAAAGACAATCAAGAGGAAGTGGCTGGAGTTCAGGCAAGCATGAAATATGCGACGGATAACCACCTCTTGACGGAAAGAATGGTTGCCTACTTCGCAGATTATCTCAACCAATTAAAAGATTCTGCTACGAAACCAGATGCTCCAACAAGTAGCAAGGGAGAAGAACAACCACCAGTTCTTGAAGTTCCTGAATATACAGGTCCTTACGGAACAGCTGGAGAAGAAGCGGCTGTTCATGACCTACCTGAGTTCAAAGGCGGCGTCAATGCAGCAGAAGCAGCTGTACATGAGGTTCCTGAGTTCAAGGGCGGCGTTAATGCAGTTCAAGCCTTGGTTCACGAATTACCAGAATACAAAGGTGGAGCCAATGCGGTCCAAGCGGCTGCAAATGAAGTCCCTGAGTTTAAGGGTGGCGTCAATGCGGTCCAAGCCTTGGTAAACGAGAAACCAGCCTACACAGGTGTATTGGCTACTGCTGGAGATCAAGCAGCTCCAACAGTTGAAAAATCTGAGTACTTGCTCACTCCAATCCCAGTAGCTGATACCAAAGCTCTGGAAGATAAAGAAGAGCAACTTCCTGCTACAGGAGAACATGGTTCAGAAGCAGCCCTCTTCTTAGCAAGTGTGAGCATCGCTTTATCTGCTGCGGTTCTTGCGACAAAACGTAAAGAAGAGTAATGAGATTTGATTGTAGCAGTTCAAAGCAACTCGAATCAAAAAGGAACAAACAGCCGGAGAGGACCTCTTGGTTCTCTCCTTTTTCAAAGGAGAAATGATACCGCTTACTCATGTATGCGGATGAAAGGAATAGGAGAAAGATGGATAGACATTTTTTTGAGAAACGCTGTCACTATAGTATAAGAAAATTTGCAATCGGTGCAGCCTCCGTTATGATTGGTGCTAGTATCTTTGGCGCCAATATGGTTCAGGCGGCAGAAACAGTGACACCTTCAGAGACAGAGGGAAGTATCACTCATGTTCAAGCCCTGGATAAGTTACCAGATGATTTAGCCGCTGCGCTTGAAAAGGCAGATGCAGAAGCTGCAACAGAAGCAAGTCATGAAGAAACTCCAGCGACTGATGAGGGAACCAATCCTGCAGCAAGTGAAGATGCAAAACCAGAGACAAGTCCTGCAAGTCCCAAGCCAACAGAAACGCCGAAACCGGTTGAAACACCAAAGGCAGACAATAAACCATCTGAAACTGCTACGCCCGCACCAAAACCAGTTGAAAAGCAAATCGAAGATAGAGAAGATGTCAACCATCTCGAAGGTGCTACTGCTCAGGCAAGCAACCATGAGACTGGTACCAACTTTACTGCGGATAAAGCTATCGACGGAGATGACAATACTCGTTGGGCTACAGACAGAGACGCACCAAAACCAACTTTTGAATTGACCCTTCCTAAGACAACCTTGATCAAACATGTAGAAATTGATTGGGATCGTCGTCTTCGTAATGGGCAAAATGATCCAAATATCAAATCTTGGAGTCTCTACTACGCAGGTCAAGAAGATGTGGGCGCTAGCGGAGAAAAACAATGGAAACTCGCTCATACCAAGACTGGAGATCCTGTTTTAGATGAGAAAGTTGACTTAGCCAATAGTATTCAAGCTAAATATCTTAAGTTAGAAATTAACGACTATCAAGCGGGCACAATGGGTTGGAGAAACGTTGGTATCCAAGAAATTCGAGCTTATTCAAACGTTCCGGACCATAGTAAGGTAACGGATATCCGCCAAGTAACCGAACTAACAGTAGCAGAAGACGGACAGTCTCTTGTCTTACCAACTTTACCAGGGAAAGTTAGCCTTATCGGAAGCAACAAGCAAGGTGTGATTGACCTTCAAAATCACATCTATAAGCCTTTGACAGACCAACGCGTCAAGGTCATGGTGCAACAAATCAAAGACAGCCATACTTTCACTAAGGAATTTGAAGTAGTCATCAAGGGGCTACATCAGGACGAGGGTGTGGGGGTAAAACCCAAAGTAGCACCAGCTGTTCAACAATGGTATGGAAAAGAAGGTCAATCTTCTATCACTTCAGATACAGTCCTTGCGACAGGAGATTCGGGCTTTGATCAGGCTGCAAGCTTCTACCAGTCAGACCTTGCAAGCCGTGGATTGGAACTTGCAACAGGTGACAAACAGGCTCAAAAACGAATCGAGTTTAAAAAGGTTGAAAACAAAGGTTATGGTAAGGAAGGCTACGGTATCACTATCCAAGATGATGTGATTACCATCGAAGCTGCCACAAATACAGGAGCCTTCTACGCCACTCGTACTCTTCTTCAAATGGGAGAAACAGACCTACAAAATGGCGAAATTCGTGATTTCCCAAGTTTCAGTCACCGTGGCTTTATGTTGGATACAGGTCGTAAATTTATCCCTTATGACACCCTCGTAGACATCATGCTCAACATGGCCTACTACAAGATGAACGACTTGCAGTTGCACCTTAATGATAACTATATCTTCCTCAAGGAACACTTGGCAGGTAAGAATCTATCTCCAGAAGAACAACTTAAGTATGTACTTGAACATGCCAAGACTGGTTTCCGTGTGGAGACAGATATTGTTGGTAAGAATGGTCAAAAATTGACATCAGATGAGCATTATACCAAGGAAGAAATGCAAAATCTGATTAAATTGGCCAAGGCTCTTCATATCAACCTAGTGCCAGAAATTGACACACCAGGTCACGCTCTATCATTTGTCAAAGTTCGTCCAGACCTTATGTATCAAGGTAGTTTGAGTGATTATGCAGGCAAGCACAATGTCGAGCGCGTAGCCATGCTAGACTTGGATAACAAGTACGAAGAAACTCTTAAATTTGTCAAATCAGTTTATGATAAACTCCTCGATGGTCCAGATGCACCACTTCATGGCGTGTCCACGGTTCATATCGGAACGGATGAATACTATGGCAGCAGAGAAAGTTATCGCCGCTATGTCAATGACCTTATCAAATACATTAAAGGAAAAGGTTACACCCCTCGTATCTGGGGGTCTCTCAGTGCGAAACGTGGGAACACACCTGTTGATTGGAACGGAGTAGAGGTTGATATCTGGAGTATCGGATGGCAACGACCAAATGAAGCCATTGCTCAGGGAGCTAAGATTATCAACATCACAGATGTACCGACCTATAGTGTGCCAAGTGGAAGCAATAGTCAAGCAGCCTACGGGGACTATGCTAACTACGAACGTCAGTACAATAGCTGGACACCGAATGATTTCAGAACAGGTGGAGGTCCACTTCTACCAGCTTCTCATCCAAGTATCCTTGGTGGTGGGCACGCAGTTTGGAATGACAATATCGACCTTCATGAGACAGGCTTGACCTCTTATGATATCTTTAAACGCTTCTTCAAGAGCATGCAAACTACTGCAGAACGCACTTGGGGATCCGATCGTGCGGCTGCGACCTTTGCAGAACGTACCCTACCAAGGAGCCCTTATGCGCCACAGTCAAATCCTGATAAAGAGATTGATCAAAGCGACTTGTTTACCATCAATTCTGAAACAGTCAAGAACTATGCAAGCAAGAAGGTGAAGGTAAGCGAACAGGGATTGGCTTTTGAGAAAGATAGCAGTATCGAAGGCTTGGCTGGTGATGTTGGTCCAAGTCACGTCTTGAAGTTTGATGTGACTGTCACTGGAGACGGGGAACAAACCTTCTCAACAAGTGGGGACAACCGTATCTATCTAGCTGATAAAGACGGCTACCTTGCTTACCAGTTTGAACAGTTCCATATCCAATTCAATAAAAAACTTGAAAAGAACAAACGTTATCAAATCTCCATCGTGACTAAACCACAGTCAACCGAAGTCTATGTGGATGGTGAAAAGATTGAGCGTATCGCGAATCCAGCCCACCCTCGCTTTGCCCACAATAGCTTGGTTCTACCGCTTGAAAGCATCGGTGGTTTCAAAGGAATCTTGCATAGCGCAGAGTTGTCAGACAAACCATTTGTAAATCCTCGTTTGATTTCAAATGATAAGATTACAGCAACCGCAAGCAGTCAGCAGCTTCCAGGAAATGCGACTGAAGGCGCTGTTGAAAAGGCCTTTGACAATGATCCAAATACCTTCTGGCATACTAAGTGGACTGGTGACACTGCGCCATACACCCTTACTATGACCTTGAAAGAAGCAGAAAAAGTCAATGGCTTGACGTATCTCCCACGACCAGGTGGTGGAAATGGTGTCGTGACGCGCTACGAAATCTACGCACAAAAAGATGGCCAAATGGTCAAGGTTTCAGAAGGAAACTGGGACAACAACGCCCAAGAAAAAACAGTCAACTTTGCGGCGGTAGATACCAACAAGATTGAGTTGAAAGTATTGGAAGGCGTTGGTGGTTTTGCAAGTGCAGCTGAAGTTCATCTATTGAAACCTGTTAAAGAAGAGCAAGAAACGCCTGCACCAAGTCAACCAGAAAAACCAACTACACCAGAAAAACCAAAAGTAGAGCAAACAGGTGATGGAACAGTTGAATTGGCAGATCAATTTACTGCAAGTAAACCAGCTAGCGAAGACAGCATTGCAGCTGCCAGCAAGAGCGCAGACTATCTCAAGAAAGAGTACAAGGTCTTCCCAACGCCACAAAAAGTGACTTATGGAGAAGGAGTCACAGCCCTTCGTAAGCAAGTCAATCTGGTTATGGGCGATCAACTCGATATCTATACTCGCAATCGCTTGAAGAGTGTCTTGCAGGACAATCAAGTATCTTATACAACTGGTAAGGCGGCAATCGCTGGCGCCACCAATATCTATCTTGGAGTTCATGGACAAGGTTCACAAGCAGAACAAAACTTGTCCAATGTTTCAGCAGGTCTCTTTGACAAGATTGATGCCTATGTTTTGAGCATTAAGGATAATTCGATTTCCATCGTCGGAAAAGACACAGATGCGGTCTTCTATGGTTTGACAACCTTGAAACACATGCTCAAGGAAAGTCAAGTTCCAGTTCTTCGCAATGTGACAGTAGAAGATTACGCTGAGCTCAAGAACCGTGGTTTTATTGAAGGTTACTATGGAAACCCATGGTCTAACGCAGATCGTGCAGAGCTCATGCGTTTTGGTGGCGATTTGAAATTGAACCAATACTTCTTTGCACCAAAAGACGATCCATACCACAACAAGAAATGGCGCGAACTCTATCCAGAAGAAAAACTAGCTGAAATTCGTGAACTTGCTCGTGTCGGAAATCAAAGTAAAACCCGCTATGTCTGGACCATCCACCCATTCATGAACAACCGTATCCGCTTTGGCAATGAAGCGCATTACCAAGAAGATTTGGCAACCATCAAGGCTAAATTTACCCAGTTGATGAAAGTGGGTGTCCGCGAATTTGGTATCCTTGCAGATGATGCACCGAGCCCAGTCGGAGGCTACAATAGCTACAACCGCTTGATGCAAGATATGACCAAGTGGTTGACTGAAATGCAGGGAACTTACAGCGGTCTTCGTAAAGAAATGATTTTTGTTCCTGGCCAGTATTGGGGTAATGGACGTGAAGATGAGTTGAAATCCCTCAATGAAAATCTCCCAAGTTCAGCATCCATGACGCTTACTGGTGGTAAGATTTGGGGTGAAGTCTCTGAAAGCTTCCTTTCAACTCTCAAAAACAATCTATCCGCAGGTGGCAAGACCTATCGCCCAGTTTCACTTTGGATTAACTGGCCGGTAACAGATAACTCTAAACAACACTTGATTCTAGGTGGTGGTGAGAAATTCCTTCATCCAAATGTGGATCCAAGCTTGCTATCTGGTATCATGTTGAACCCAATGCAACAGTCTGAACCATCTAAGATTGCCCTCTTTTCAGGAGCTCAATACTCATGGAAACAGTGGAAATCAGAAGAAGAAGCTAAGAAAATCAATGACATTGCCTTCAACTTTGTAGAAAATGGTCATTTTGAAGATAGTAAGGTATCAGCAGCCTTCCGTGAACTTGGTAAGCACATGATCAACCAAAACATGGATAATCGTGTCGTCAAACTAGAAGAATCTGTAGACTTGGCTCCAAAATTGACAGACTTCATGACCAAGCTCAAAGCAGGTCAGGATGTGACTGCCGAACGTATAGCCTTGCGTGCAGAATTTGCCAAGATTAAAGAAGCAGCTGAACTCTATAAAGCATCAGGCGATAAAAAGATGGTTGCGCAAATCCACTATTGGTTGGATAATGCAATCGACCAAATGAATGCCCTAGATGCCTTCCTTACAGGAACAGAAGCTATGGCTACAAACGATGCAGCCAAACTCTGGGATAGCTACTATAAAGGCTTGAAGTTCTACGAACAGTCTCAAACTCACACCTTCCATTATGTAGACCATATGGAAAAAGCTGAATTGGGTGTTCAACATATTCGTCCATTTATCCTATCCTTGAAAGAAGTTCTGGCATCTGAAGTTCAAAAAGTCTTGCATCCAGACCAAATCATCAGCACCTTTATCACCAATCGAACAGGTGTAGAAGGTGGTTTGGCAGAAGTAACGGATGGTGATTTGGCAACTCATGCGATTATTAAATCACCAAACAGCATCAAGACAGGTGATTATATCGGTATGAAGTTCAACAAACCGGTAGCGATCCAAACCTTGACCTTTGCAATGGGAACTCAGGCTAATCCACGTGATACCTTTAGTAAGGCAGAAGTGCAGTATCAAGATGAAAATGACAACTGGGTAACCTTGAAAGAGCCAAGCTATGTCGGAAATGAATCCCTTCTTAAGTTTGAAAATCTCAATATCAAGGCCAAGGCAGTTCGCATGATTGCGACAGCAGACCGTGAGAACACTTGGTTTGCAGTTCAGGAAATTGCAGTCAACCGTCCAGTTGAAAAAGCTCGTAGCCAACAAGCAACGACAGTTAGTCTAAGCTCAAACTTAGTTTACAAACTAAATACCTCAGCCCGTCAAATCACTGATGGCAAGGACAATACAGAAGCCATGATGGCAAATGCTGACGGTAGCAATACGACACCAGTAGATGCTTGGGCACAACTTGACCTCGGTGAAGTCAAGTCAGTCACTAAAGTACGACTTCGCCAAGGAACGGGTGATAAGCTTGCCACAGGTGTACTTGAGTATTCTACAGATGGAACTGCATGGCAAGAGTTGGATCGCCTATCAGGAGAACAAACCAAGGAAGTGACCAGAGCGATCAATGCTCGTTACATCCGAGTACGCAATACCAAGGCCCTTGACCTCTGGTGGCGTATCCAAGACTTCTCTGTTGAGACACGCTCTGGAAACAGTGAGTTAACGGACACCAACGTGGAATCATTGAAGGAAACGCCGGTAGTGGATAGCTTAGGCAGTTACGAGCTTCAAATTCCAGCTGGAACCAAACTCCCTGCTCATAGCTATCTAGGTATGAAGCTTGACCGTATCCATCAGATCAAGAGCATCCAGCTCAAAGGTCAGGCCAACAACCCAGCTCTTAGTCTAGAGTACTCTGTAAATGCGCAAGAATGGACACCAGCTAGCCAGTTGACAGACAGATCTGTGGTGAGCCACTTGGTACGTTATGTTCGTCTGGTCAATAAAACAGATCAGGAACAAGCTGTGACAGCCACTTCTCTCCTTGTGACAACCAAAGAAGTACAACCAACCAAACTAGAATCTACAACTATGGGCATTCATCCAACATACGGAAGCAATGATGTTCGTAAACTGAACAACCTAGATCAACTATTTGACGGTGTTTACAACAACTTCGTTGAGTTTTCAGACTACGCCCATAAAGATGGTCACGTAACCTTGAAACTTGGTAGCGAACGCACCATCAAGAAGATTAGAGCCTACATCCAAGACGGAACTCAAAACTATCTTCGTGATGGTAAGATTCAAGTCAGCCAAGACGGTAAAACTTGGACTGATGTCGTGACAGTAGGAGATGGTGTGGCCAATAGCACACACGATGATTCATTGACAGATGGTTGGACACATGATTCTAAGATGCCAGGAAATCGCTACATCGAGGGTGAATTGACGACACCAGTCAAAGCTAACTATCTCCGTGTCCTCTATACAGCAGACTATGATGCCCGTTTTGTAGGCTTTACAGAATTGGTCATCAACGATGGTGAATTTGTCAAACCAATCAATGATCCAACAGTAGAAGGAAGTAGTGGAGAAAGCCAAGGCAACCTTTATAATAATCTTGTAGACGGCAAAGTCTTGACCAGCTACAAGTCTGAAAAAGAAAAGGGCGAGTTGGTGTATCACTTATCTGAGCCAACCAATGCCAACCACCTTCGTCTCGTTTCCAGTCTTCCTGAAGGAGCGCAAGCACGTGTTCTTGCTAGAACACTTAAGGATGGTCAAGACAGTTGGACAGACCTCGGTGCCATTACATCTAGTCTCCAAACCTTCGCTATCCGAAATGGTGGCTCTCTTCTAGACGTCAAATTAGTCTGGGAAGGCGGCAAGGCTGAGTTTTATGAATTGGCAAGCTTCTATCAAGAATTAACAGAGGAACCGGTTCAATCAAGTAAGGGGGAAGAACCAGCACCCGTTCTTGAGGTTCCTGAATTCACAGGTGGTGTCAATGCAGTTGAAGCCTTGGTACATGAGCTTCCAGAGTACACTGGTCCAGTAGCAACAGTAGGTGACCAAGCTGCTCCAACAGTAGAGAAACCTGAGTTCAAGGGTGGTGTCAATGCAGTTGAAGCCCTAGTACATGAACTTCCAGAGTACACAGGCCCAGTAGCGACAGTAGGTGACCAAGCTGCTCCAACAGTTGAGAAACCTGAGTTCAAGGGCGGTGTCAATGCAGTGATGGCTCTAGTGCATGAATTGCCAGAATACACAGGCCCAGTAGCAACAGTAGGCGACCAAGCTGCTCCAACAGTAGAGAAACCTGAGTTTAAACTTAGCTCACTTGCTTCAGATGAAGATAAGACACCGGCACCGGATCTAAAACAAGAAGTTAGGAAGCAAGAAACAGCTGAACAAAGCTTGCCAGCAACAGGTGAAAGTAAATCTGACACAGCCCTCTTCCTAGCAGGTGTTAGCCTAGCCCTATCTGCTCTCTTTGTAGCAAAAACAAAGAAAGACTAGTATTTAGTAAAACCTCTTAACAAGATTACGAAATCTGTTTCCTATCTTTCCCAATGAGGTTTATAGTACAGAAAAGCCTGAGAAGATGTCTTCTCAGGCTTTTGTTAAGCACATAAATACGATACTGCTATGAAAAAATCACCCAGAATATTCTGGGTGATAAATGTTATGGTTGTGCTGGTTGAGGATTCTGATTTTGGTTCTGGTTTTGTTGACCAGGGGTTGTATTTGGTTGCTGGTTATTGGTATTATTGTTTGCACTATTATTCGTGCTTGGAGTAGTTGAGCTTGACTGTGAAGTTGAACTTTCTGAAGTCGAGCTCGAACTTTCAGGTGTTGGGGCCTGTTGCGGAGCAGGAGCAGTCCATGCAGAACGAGCACCGTTTTTAAAGACGAACTCACCACTTCGATAGAGGCCTTCTGGCATAGTCCAGTCGCCAGGGTTGTTATCCTCAGACAGATAAGTCATCATTGAACGGTAAACCTTAGCTGCAACATAGAAGCCATCACCAACGATAGGAGTAAGGCGGTTTGAGTAACCTGTCCATACCGCCATTGAATATTTGCGAGTATAACCAACAAACATTTCGTCTGGAGCTACATAACCAGTATTTTTGATGTAGTTTTCAATTTCATCATCTGTATAGTTTGATGTACCAGTCTTACCAGCTTGAGGTAGCCAAGGGAGATAAGCACCACGACCCGTTCCGTATGCTAAGACAGTCTTCATCATTTCTGTCATCATATAGGCGGTCGTCTCTTTCATGGCACGAGTACCAGGATCAGCGTATTCTTTTGAGCTACCATCGCTAAAGACGATTTTGTTGATATACATTGGTTTATGGTAGATACCACCGTTAGCAAAAGCAGCGTAAGCAGCAGCCATTTTCTCACTACTTGCTCCGTACTTTTTGTTTGACTCAGTCGTATTACTTGAAATCGCGTTGGCATAGTGCATATCTGGATAGTCAATACCGATTCCATTTAGGAAGGTCTTGGCTCTATCCAAACCGACTTTGTTCAAGGTTTCTACAGCAGTAACGTTCCGTGATTGTTGGAGCGCATATTGGATGGTGATGTTTCCAAAATAACTTCTATCCCAGTTGTAAACAGGGGTATCTGTTCCAGGATAGTTATAAGGAACATCATGTACAATCGAAGCAGTTGAGTCGTAGATGTCATACTCCAAGGCAGGAGCATAGTCTGTGATCGGCTTCATGGTAGAACCCCAGTCACGGTTGGTTTCAACAGCTTGGTTGATTCCGAAGGAAACATTGCTTGATTGGTGACGAGAACCTAACTGAGCAATGACTTTCCCGTTTGTCACATCCACAATCGTTGAAGCTACTTGCATTTCATCGTCAGGATAGTTGACATACTCGTCGGTATTGTAGATATCCCAGAGATGTTGTTGAACTTTAGGATCAACGTTGGTGTAGACATCCATACCAGTCGTTAAGAGATTGTAGCCTGTTTCTTGTTCGACTTGATCGATTACCTCTTTGAGATAGTTGTCCATGTGTGGAGGATAACTATTAGCCGATTTTAGACTTTGAAGTCCATCTGTAATCGGAGTATTAATCGCTTTTTCGTATTGCTCAGCTGAAATGTAACCTTGCCCCTTCATCTCAGAGAGGACGAGATTACGACGTTCTTGAGCGGCTTCTGGATGCGAGTATGGATCATACTGGTTTGGAGCCTGAGGCATACCAGCAAGGAGAGCCAGTTGAGGAATACTTAAATCTTTGAGATCCTTGCCATAGTAACTTTGGGCAGCTGTCTGCATTCCGTAGTTACCGTTTGACATGTAAACCTTGTTGATGTAGTAGGTCAAAATCTCTTGTTTAGTCGCTTTTTGTTCTAGCTGAACAGCTAACCAAGCTTCCTGGGCCTTACGAGAAAGAGTCTGATCAGAAGTTGACGTAGAGAAGTAAGTTAATTTAATCAACTGCTGTGTCAAGGTGGAAGCTCCTTGCAGACCTCCACCACCACGAAGGTTTCGGAGGGTAGCACCTAGGATACGGATCGTGTCGATTCCTCGGTGATTAAAGAAGCGATGGTCCTCAATCGAAACAATAGCGTTGACCAAATCGGTCGGTATTTCGTTTGCTTGGGCATTGACTCGACGTTCCGATCCAAGATCAGCGATAAGCTCGTCATTGCTATCATAGATCTTACTTGACGTTGTAGCAACTAGTTTACTTTCAGAAAGTTCTGGAGCCTTGCTAACATAGTAGAGGAAGAGACCTCCACCTAGCATTACAGCTGCGATAAATACAGTTAAGAGACTGATACTGACATACTTAGCTATTCGCAGAAAAGTTTGTTTGTTCATCTTGTTTTACCACCTAGTAAATGTTCTTTGATAATGTCGAGGTAGGGAATTTGAGGGAAGGCACCAGGCTCAATCCTATATCCATTTTCTCGAATATATCCAAGTGGCATTGACTTCTGTCCCTTATCTTGATGATAGAAACGGATGAGGTCAATAGCCGGCAATAAGTAGGTTTCTTGCTGAGAAGAAAAGTGAAGGAGTACAAAGCAGATTCCTTGCTGGGCAAGGACTTGTTCCATATGCTGGATCTGATGGAGATGAAAATTCTTCATCGGTATCGCATGTTTTTGCCTGGTTTCCTTTGCTTCAAAGTCGATGTAGTATCCCTCATAAACCCCTGAATAGTCAGTAGTTGAAGCTTGTCTAAAGTAGGCTTCAACGATCTTGGCTCGACTTCGTTGGGGATAGTCGACACGTACGATTTGGATGGGAGTCGGTTTCTTGTGAATAACAGCTAACCCATGCGACAAATAGTAGTCGTTCGTAGCATTAATCATCTTTTCAAAAGACATTCCCCGATTTGCGAAATTTTTAGTTTGTGACAGGGGTGCTTGTCTCTTTTGAGATAAAATTTTATGTGGATAGTTGACCATAATTCTCCTTATTGGTACAATAACATCACTCTATTATATCATAAATTTACAAAGAAAGGGTTAAAAATGACATCAGCCTTGATTTTAGGCTATTCAGCCTTCGACCTTGGTCTCTTTAATGATAAGGATATTCGCGTTGATATTATCAAAACAGCCATTCGGAGAGACCTGGAACGTCTAGCAGAGGATGGGGTGACATGGCTTGTCTTTACAGGGACTTTGGGCTTTGAGTACTGGGCACTTCAGGTGGCGAAAGACATGAAAGCAGACTATGGATTTCAACTGGCGACCATTTTTGATTTTGAAACCCATGGCAGTAATTGGAATGAAGCAAATCAAGCCAAATTGAGTGAGTTCAAGCAAGTTGATTTTGTCAAATACGCCTATCCACAATATGAGCACAAGGGACAATTACGCGATTATCAGAAATTTTTGCTGGAAAATACAGATACTTGCTACCTTTTTTACGACGAAGAAAACGAAACCAAGTTACGATATTTTTACCAAATGATGAAAAATCAAGCGGACTATGTTACAAGAAGATTAACATTTGAGGACTTGAATGAAATAGTAGAAAATTTTTCTGAAAAGTAAGCCTTTGACCTTGATTTTTACTTGTCTTTTTTTATATAATAATACTAGTAACCCAGAATGGAGAGAGACATGGCAAGTATTATATTTTCAGCGAAAGATATTTTTGAACAAGAATTTGGACGTGAAGTACGTGGATACAGCAAAGCAGAGGTAGACGAATTCCTAGATGATGTGATTAAGGATTATGAAACCTACGCAGTTTTGGTCAAATCCCTTCGTCAAGAGATTGCTGATTTGAAAGAAGAATTATCTCATAAACCACAGGTAGCGCCAACTCAACCAGACTCTATTGAAGTAACAGCTTCTACTTCAATGACAAACTTTGATATTTTGAAACGCTTAAATCGTCTCGAAAAAGAAGTATTTGGTAAGCAAATCTTAGACAACCAAGATTTATAATTGACTAAGGAATGAGTGCAATTTTTGGATAATCGCGTGAAGAGGTTCTCTTTTCATGAGGAAAGTCCATGCTAGCACAGGCTGTGATGCCTGTAGTGTTTGTGCTAGGCGAATCCATAAGCCTAGGGACGAGAAATCGTTACGGCAGTCGAAATGGCTAAGTCTTCGGATAGGTCAGAATAGGCTTGAAAGTGCCACAGTGACGGAGTCTTTCTGGAAACAGTGAGAGTGGAACGCGGTAAACCCCTCAAGCTAGCAACCCAAATTTTGGTCGGGGCATGGAGTGCACGGAAACGAACGTAGTACTCTGACTGCTAGCAGATTTATGCTGTTAGCGGTAGACAGATGATTATCGAAGGAAGTGGTCCTAGTCACTTCTGGAACAAAACATGGCTTATAGAAAATTGCATATAGGTTGGGGCTGAGAAATCTTTCTCAACCTCATTTTTTAAAGTGAACAAGAGAAAGGTCTTGCAAGACTAGAAATGAAAGAACAATTTAATTTAATCGCAACTGCTGCGGCGGGCCTTGAGGCTGTCGTTGGACGTGAGGTGCGAGACCTTGGTTATGATTGCCAGGTTGAAAATGGGCGTGTCCGCTTTCAAGGAGATGTGAAGGCAATCATCGAGACCAACCTTTGGCTTCGTGCAGCGGATCGCATCAAGATTGTGGTCGGAAGTTTTCCAGCTAAGACTTTTGAAGAGCTTTTTCAAGGTGTTTTTGCTCTAGATTGGGAAAACTATCTCCCTCTAGGAGCACGCTTCCCGATATCAAAGGCAAAATGTGTGAAGTCTAAACTTCACAACGAGCCCAGTGTTCAGGCTATTTCCAAGAAGGCTGTTGTGAAGAAATTACAAAAACACTATGCCCGTCCAGAAGGAGTTCCCTTGATGGAAACTGGTCCCGAGTTTAAGATTGAGGTATCTATCCTGAAAGATGTGGCAACTGTCATGATTGACACGACAGGCTCCAGTCTCTTTAAACGTGGTTATCGTACGGAAAAGGGTGGAGCTCCTATCAAGGAAAATATGGCAGCGGCCATTTTACAACTCTCTAACTGGTATCCAGACAAGCCCTTGATTGATCCGACCTGTGGTTCAGGAACTTTCTGTATCGAGGCGGCTATGATTGCCAGAAAAATGGCTCCAGGCCTTCGCCGTTCCTTTGCTTTTGAGGGATGGAACTGGGTCAGCGATCGGTTAATCCAAGAAGTTCGCACAGAGGCGGCTAAGAAAATGGATCGTGAACTTGAGCTGGACATTATGGGCTGTGATATCGATGCTCGCATGGTGGAAATTGCTAAGGCAAATGCTCAAGCAGCAGGCGTCGCAGGTGATATCACCTTTAAGCAAATGCGGGTACAGGACTTGCGCACAGACAAGATTAATGGCGTTATCATTTCCAATCCACCATATGGGGAACGTTTGTCTGATGATGCAGGAGTTACCAAGCTCTATGCTGAGATGGGACAAGTCTTTGCACCACTGAAAACGTGGAGTAAGTTTATCCTGACGAGTGACGAAGCTTTTGAAAGCAAGTACGGAAGTCCAGCTGATAAAAAGCGAAAACTCTATAACGGGACCTTAAAAGTGGATTTGTATCAATACTTTGGTCAGCGTGTCAAACGCCAAGAGGTAAAATAGAAAGGTGAACTCATGAGTAAGAAAAGACGTGATCGTCATAAAAAAGGACATCAAGAACCACAATTCGACTTTGACGAAGCAAAAGACTTGACTGTTGGTCAGGTCATTCGTAAGAATGAAGAGGTCGAAGCAGGAGTATTGCCTGAGGACAGTATCTTAGACAAATACATCAAACAGCACCGTGAAGAAATCGAAGCCGACAAGTTTGAAACTCGTCAATTTAAAAAAGAAGAACTGGCTTCTACTCAAAACCTAGAGGAAATGATCCAAGAAGTTCGTGAATCAAGTGAACCTTCTGATCAGGTAGACGATTCAGACCTGGTTGCTGAGGAATCTATTGAAGAGATAGAAGAAGAGACTACTCAGTTTGTTCCACCACTTCAAGATGAAGAAAATGCTGAAATAGAGCCTATCGTTTTAACAGAAACAGAGCCCAAGCAAATAAATGAGGAACAAGAAGAGGAGATTTATACACCTCTATCACGTTCGGCTCAAACAGAACCTGAAACAGGCTCTAAGAAGAAAGGTGTCATCATCATTGCTTCTGTAGTAGCTGCAATCCTTGTGCTTGCTGGAACATATTATGTCTACCGCCAAGTATCTCGTTCAAACCAAGAAATCCAGTCTTCTCAAGCAGCCTCTTCGGATGATCAAGGGACACAAACAGCTTTGAAAGACTTCAATGATCTCTATGATACTTTCTATACAGATGCTAATAAGACTGCTCTGAAAAACAGCCAGTTTGATAAATTGAGCCAACTGAAAACCTTGCTAGATAAGTTAGAAGGTAGCCGTGATTATACACTAGCTAAGTCAAGATATGATAGCCTAGCAACTCAAATCAAGGCCATTCAAGATGTTAATGCCCTCTTTGAAAGCCCAGCAATCACTGACGGTGTCTTGGATACCAATGCGAAAGCCAAAGCAGACGCTAAATTTACAGAAATTAAGACAGGCAACACAGAACTAGACAAACTCTTGGATAAGGCCATTAGTCTTGGTAAGAGCCAACAAACCAGTGCTTCCAGCTCAAGTTCAAGCTCTAGCACGAGTCAAGCAAGCTCAAGTTCAGCTACAGAAAGCAATGCAAGCAGTACGACCCCTTCAACTAGCACTACGGCACCAGCTAGAGATACGAATGGTGGTTTGTCTGGCGATGGGGTTAATCTTCAAAGAAGTGCTAGTCGTGTACCTTACAACCAATCAGCTGTAGATGATAGCAACAACCCTGCTTGGACGTTTGCGGATGGTGTATTGGAACAAGTTCTAGCAACATCACGTGCTCGTGGCTATATCACTGGAAATCAATATATCCTAGAACGTGTCAATATTGTAAACGGAAATGGTTATTACAACCTCTATAAACCAGATGGAACCTATCTCTTCACCCTCAACTGTAAGACAGGTTACTTTGTAGGGAATGGTTCTGGTCATGCAGATGACTTGGACTACTAGGACTCCGTTACAAAATTCTTTCCTTTCATAGGTAAAAATGATAAAATAAAACATATTAAACAAGAGGAGTGTCACATGACAAAAGCTAACTTTGGTGTCGTTGGTATGGCCGTAATGGGTCGTAACCTTGCCCTAAATATCGAATCTCGTGGTTATACAGTTGCCATTTACAACCGTAGTAAAGAAAAAACAGAAGACGTAATTGCTTGCCATCCTGAAAAGAACTTTGTGCCAAGCTATGACGTGGAAAGCTTTGTAAACTCAATCGAAAAACCTCGTCGTATCATGCTGATGGTTCAAGCTGGACCTGGTACAGACGCAACTATCCAAGCTCTTCTTCCCCACCTTGACAAGGGTGATATCTTGATCGATGGAGGAAACACTTTCTACAAAGATACTATCCGTCGTAATGAAGAACTAGCAAACTCAGGTATCAACTTTATCGGTACAGGGGTTTCTGGTGGTGAAAAAGGTGCCCTTGAAGGTCCTTCTATCATGCCAGGTGGACAAAAAGAAGCCTACGAATTGGTTGCTGATGTTCTTGAAGAAATCTCAGCTAAAGCACCAGAAGATGGCAAACCATGTGTGACTTACATCGGTCCTGATGGAGCTGGTCACTATGTGAAAATGGTCCACAACGGTATCGAGTATGGTGACATGCAATTGATCGCAGAAAGCTATGACCTCATGCAACACTTGCTTGGCCTTTCTGCAGAAGACATGGCTGAAATCTTTACTGAGTGGAACAAGGGTGAATTGGACAGCTACTTGATCGAAATCACAGCTGATATCTTGAGCCGTAAAGATGATGAAGGTCAAGATGGCCCAATCGTAGACTATATCCTTGATGCTGCAGGAAACAAAGGAACTGGTAAATGGACTAGCCAATCATCACTTGACCTTGGTGTGCCATTGTCACTGATCACTGAGTCAGTATTTGCCCGTTACATCTCTACTTACAAAGAAGAGCGTGTACATGCTAGCAAGGTCCTTCCAAAACCAGCTGCCTTCAAGTTTGAAGGAGACAAGGCTGAGTTGATCGAAAAGATCCGTCAAGCTCTTTACTTCTCAAAAATCATTTCTTACGCACAAGGTTTTGCCCAATTGCGTGTAGCTTCTAAAGAAAACAACTGGAACTTGCCATTTGCGGACATCGCATCTATCTGGCGTGATGGCTGTATCATCCGTTCACGTTTCTTGCAAAAGATCACAGATGCCTACAACCGTGATGCAGACCTTGCCAACCTTCTCTTGGATGAATACTTCTTGGATGTCACTGCCAAGTACCAACAAGCAGTGCGTGATATCGTAGCTCTCGCTGTTCAAGCTGGTGTACCAGTGCCAACCTTCTCAGCAGCTATTACCTACTTTGATAGCTATCGTTCAGCAGACCTTCCTGCTAACTTGATCCAAGCGCAACGTGACTACTTTGGTGCTCACACTTACCAACGTAAAGACAAAGAAGGAACATTCCACTACTCTTGGTATGACGAAAAATAAGTAGGTCTGCCATGGGGAAACGGATTTTATTACTTGAGAAAGAACGAAATCTCGCTCATTTTCTCAGTCTGGAACTCCAAAAAGAGCAATACCGTGTTGATCTGGTCGAGGAGGGGCAAAAAGCCCTCTCCATGGCTCTCCAGACAGATTATGACTTGATTTTACTGAATGCTCGTCTGGGGGATATGACGGCCCAGGATTTTGCAGAGAGGCTGAGTCGGACAAAACCTGCCTCAGTGATCATGGTCTTGGACCATCGCGAAGAATTGCAAGACCAGATTGAGACAATCCAGCGCTTCGCCGTTTCTTACATCTATAAGCCAGTGATTATTGATAATCTAGTAGCTCGTATTTCAGCGATTTTCCGAGGTCGGGACTTCATTGACCAACACTGTAGTCAAATGAAGGTTCCAACGTCTTACCGCAACCTACGTATGGATGTAGAACATCATACCGTTTATCGTGGCGAGGAGATGATTGCTCTGACGCGTCGTGAGTATGACCTTTTGGCCACTCTCATGGGAAGCAAGAAGGTCTTGACTCGTGAGCAGTTGTTGGAAAGCGTTTGGAAGTACGAAAGTGCGACAGAAACCAATATCGTGGATGTTTATATCCGTTATCTACGTAGCAAGCTTGATGTAAAAGGTCAAAAAAGCTACATTAAAACCGTGCGTGGTGTTGGGTACACCATGCAAGAATAGAAAAGCAGTTGCAGTTGTGTAACTGCTTTTTTTGAGCAATTTCTATATATTGACATACAATAAAGTCTTTGCTACAATCAGTTATGGAGGAAAGATCTAATGAAAAAATTTAAAATAATGATGCAAGTTGGGCTGACAGTTTCTTTCTTTGCTTTGTTAGCGACAAGCACCGTCTTTGCGGATACCACTGGTGGGCAGTTTGTTGATAAGGACAATAGAAGATATTATATAAAAGATGACCATAAAGCAATCTATTGGCATAAGATTGACGGGAAAATGTACTATTTTGGTGATGGAGGAGAAATGGTTATCGGTTGGCAATACATAGAAATTCCTGGAACAGGTTATCGCGATAATTTATTAGATAACCAATCAGTTAATGAAATCGGCCTTCAACACAAGTGGTACTATTTTGGACAAGATGGAAGTCTCCAAGAATATGTTGGTTGGAAGGAATTAGATGCTAAGGATTCATTAAATGTTGGTAAAGAATATGGTGAACCATTTGAAGGTCCTGAAGTTCTTAAATACGCAAACTATTACTTTGATGAAGACCATTCGTTAAAGACAGGTTGGTTTTATGATCAATCCAACTGGTACTACTTAGCAAAAACAGGTTATTTAGGAAAAGACTATCTTGGTGGTGAAAGACGTGCAGGTTGGATAAATGATGGTTCAGCTTGGTACTATCTAGATCCAACAACTGGTATCATGCAAACGGGTTGGAAACGACTTAGCAATAAGTGGTACTACCTCCGTTCGTCAGGAGCCATGGCAACTGGCTGGTATCAAGAAGGCTCAACTTGGTACTATTTAGATGTTGAAAATGGTGATATGAAAACGGGCTGGCAATACCTTGGGAACAAGTGGTACTATCTCCGTTCATCAGGAGCTATGGCGACTGGCTGGTATCAGGAAGGTTCGACTTGGTATTATCTAAATGCAAGTAATGGCGATATGAAGACTGGTTGGTTCCAGGTTAATGGCAAATGGTACTACGCTTACAGCTCAGGTGCTTTGGCAGTGAATACGACCGTAGAAGGCTATTCAGTCAACTATAATGGCGAATGGGTCCAATAATGAAAGAGGCGATTGTGAAGGAAACAATCGCTTTTTTTGTGAAAATATAATAAAATAGATAGGAGAAAATACTACTGTATGAAATGAGACGGTCTTTTCGTCTGGTTAAAGGAAAACATGACAAAAAAAGTTGGTGTCGGTCAGGCACATAGTAAGATTATTTTAATAGGGGAGCATGCGGTAGTCTACGGCTATCCTGCTATTTCTCTGCCTCTCTTAGAGGTGGAGGTGACCTGCAAGGTGGTCCCTGCTGAAAGCCCATGGCGTCTTTATGAGGAGGATACCTTATCCATGGCGGTGTACGCTTCACTTGAACATCTAAATATCAAGGATGCTTGCATTCGCTGTGTGATTGACTCAGCTATCCCTGAAAAACGGGGAATGGGTTCGTCAGCAGCTATCAGCATAGCAGCCATTCGAGCTGTTTTTGACTACTATCAAACCGACCTGCCTCATGATGTACTAGAAATCTTGGTCAATCGGGCTGAGATGATTGCCCATATGAATCCAAGCGGTTTGGATGCTAAGACCTGTCTCAGTGACCAGCCCATTCGCTTTATCAAGAATGTTGGTTTTACAGAACTTGAGATGAACCTATCTGCCTATTTGGTGATTGCTGATACGGGCGTGTATGGTCACACTCGTGAAGCTATCCAAGTGGTTCAAAGCAAGGGGAAGGATGCCCTATCGTTTTTGCATGCCTTGGGAGAATTGACCCAGCAGGCAGAAGATGCGATTAGACAAAAAGATGCTGAGGGACTGGGACAAATCCTCAGTCAAGCTCATTTACATTTAAAAGAAATTGGTGTCAGTAGCCCTGAGGCAGACTCCCTTGTTGAAACAGCTATGAGACATGGTGCTCTGGGAGCCAAGATGAGTGGTGGTGGACTAGGAGGCTGTATTATCGCCTTGGTAGCCAATCTGGACCAAGCGCAAGAACTAGCAAAACGATTAGAAGAGAAAGGAGCTGTTCAGACATGGATCGAAAGCCTGTAACAGTACGTTCCTACGCAAATATTGCCATTATTAAATATTGGGGAAAGAAAAAAGAAAAAGAGATGGTTCCTGCGACCAGCAGTATCTCTCTGACTTTGGAAAATATGTACACGGAGACGACCTTGTCGCCTCTACCGACGGATGCGACTGCGGATGCCTTTTATATCAATGGTCAGCTTCAGAGTGAGGGTGAGCATGCCAAGATGAGCAAAATCATCAACCGTTACCGTCCAGAAGGTGAGGGATTTGTCCGTATCGATACCCAAAACAACATGCCGACTGCGGCTGGCTTGTCATCCAGTTCTAGTGGTTTGTCCGCCTTGGTCAAGGCTTGCAATGCTTATTTCCAGCTTGGTCTGAATCGGAGCCAGTTGGCGCAGGAGGCTAAGTTTGCCTCAGGGTCGTCCTCTCGCAGTTTTTATGGACCGCTAGGTGCTTGGGATAAGGATAGCGGGGAAATTTACCCTGTAGAAACAGACTTGAAACTAGCTATGATTATGTTGGTGCTAGAGGACAAGAAAAAACCAATTTCTAGCCGTGATGGGATGAAACTCTGTGTGGAAACTTCGACGACTTTTGATGACTGGGTGCGTCAATCTGAGAAGGATTATCAGGATATGCTGGTTTATCTCAAAGAGAATGATTTTGCAAAGGTTGGGGAATTAACGGAGAAAAATGCCCTAGCCATGCACGCTACGACCAAGACTGCTAGTCCAGCCTTTTCTTATCTAACGGATGCTTCCTATGAAGCCATGGACTTTGTTCGCCAGCTTCGTGAGCAAGGTGAAGCCTGTTACTTTACCATGGATGCCGGTCCCAATGTCAAGGTTCTCTGTCAAGAAGAAGACTTGGAGCATTTGTCAGAAATCTTCGGTCAACGTTACCGCTTGATTGTGTCAAAAACAAAGGATTTGAGTCAAGATGATTGCTGTTAAAACTTGCGGAAAACTCTATTGGGCAGGGGAATACGCTATTCTAGAGCCAGGACAGTTAGCCTTGATAAAGGCCATTCCCATCTATATGAAGGCTGAGATTGCTTTTTCTGATAGCTACCGTATCTATTCAGATATGTTTGATTTCGCAGTGGACTTGACGCCAAATCCTGACTACAGCTTGATTCAAGAAACGATTGCTCTAGTGGAAGATTTCCTGACTTATCGAGGTCAGGAGCTAAGACCTTTTTCCTTGGAAATCCGTGGAAAAATGGAACGGGAAGGCAAAAAGTTTGGTCTAGGTTCTAGTGGTAGCGTCGTTGTCTTGGTGATTAAGGCCCTGCTGGCTCAATATGATATTACGGTTGATCCGGAACACTTGTTCAAGCTGGCTAGCACGGTCTTACTCAAGCGAGGCGACAATGGTTCTATGGGAGACCTTGCCTGTATCGTTGCAGAGGATTTGGTTCTCTACCAGTCATTTGATCGCAAAAAGGTAGCTGCTTGGTTGAAAGAAGAAAGCTTGGTGACGGTTTTAGAGCGTGATTGGGGATTTTCAATCTCACACGTACAACCTGCCCTAGAATGTGATTTCCTAGTGGGATGGACCAAGGAAGTAGCCGTATCGAGCCAAATGGTTCAGCAAATCAAGCAAAGCATAGGCCAGAATTTTTTAAGTTCCTCAAAAGCAACGGTGTCTGCTTTGGTAGAAGCCTTGGAGCAAGGGCATGCAGAAAAAATTATCGAGCAGGTGGAAACAGCCAGTCAGCTTTTAGAAGGTTTGAGCCCAGATATTTACACACCTTCGCTCAGACAGCTAAAACAAGCCAGCCAAGATTTGCAGGCTGTTGCCAAGAGTAGCGGTGCTGGTGGTGGTGACTGTGGGATTGCCTTGAGTTTTGATGAGCAATCAACTGAAACCATAAAAAATCGTTGGGCCGATCTGGGGATTGAGCTCTTATACCAAGAAAGGATAGGACATGACGACAAATCGTAAGGATGAGCATATCCGCTATGCCCTTGAGCAGAAAAGTTCCTATAATAGCTTTGATGAGGTGGAGTTGATTCATTCTTCCCTACCTCTTTATGACCTGGATGAGATTGATTTGTCTACAGAGTTTGCAGGTCGAAAGTGGGATTTTCCTTTTTATATCAATGCTATGACTGGTGGGAGCGATAAGGGGAGAGAAATCAATCAAAAGCTGGCTCAGGTGGCAGAAGCCTGTGGGATTTTGTTTGTAACGGGATCTTATAGCGCAGCTCTCAAGGATCCAACAGATGACTCTTTTTCTGTCAAATCTAGCCATCCAAATCTCCTTCTAGGAACCAATATTGGATTGGACAAGCCTGTTGAGTTGGGACTTCAGACTGTAGAAGCGATGAATCCTCTTCTCCTGCAAGTGCACGTCAATGTTATGCAGGAATTACTCATGCCCGAGGGAGAAAGAAAGTTTCGAAGCTGGCAATCGCATCTGGCAGACTATAGCAAGCAAATCCCTGTTCCTATTATTCTAAAGGAAGTGGGCTTTGGGATGGATGTAAAGACCATCGAAAGAGCCTCTGAACTGGGTATTCGAACGGTTGACCTATCGGGTCGTGGTGGTACTAGCTTTGCCTATATCGAAAATCGTCGCAGTGGTCAACGTGATTACCTTAATCAATGGGGCCAGTCTACTATGCAAGCCCTTCTCAATACCCAAGACTGGAAAGACAAGGTCGAACTCTTGGTCAGTGGAGGCGTTCGGAATCCGCTGGATATGATTAAGTGCTTGGTTTTTGGTGCCAAGGCTGTAGGACTGTCACGTACCGTTCTGGAATTGGTTGAAAGCTACACAGTTGAAGAAGTGATTGACATTGTCCAAGGCTGGAAAGAAGACCTGCGTTTGATCATGTGTGCCCTTAATTGTGCCTCCATAGCGGATCTGCAAAACGTAGATTATATTCTTTACGGTAAACTAAAAGAAGCTAAAGATCAGATGTAGAGAGGTCGGGATAAGAATCCCGCCCTTTTTTGTAGCCTTTTGTCAACTGTAGTGAGTTGATGAAACCTAGCTTGTAGGAGCGATTTCTGTCCAATCTCCTTTTTCCATCCTCAGACCGAGGTGACTTTTTTGAATTGTGATAAAATAGAAGGGAGAGGATGCAGCTATGAAAAAATTTCAAATCTTTTTATTTATTGAAGCCTGTCTGTTGACGGGAGCTCTGATTTTGATGGTATCAGAGCATTTTTCGCGTTTTTTGCTGATTCTATTCCTCTTTTTGCTCTTGCTCCGCTATTATACAGGGAAAGAAGGTAATAATGTTTTCCTCCTTGTGGCAACCATTCTTTTCTTTTTCATCGTCATGCTCAATCCCTTTGTGATTTTAGCCATCTTTGTAGCGGTCATCTATAGTCTCTTTCTTCTCTATCCGATGATGAATCAAGAAAGAGAGGAGACCGACTTGGTCTTTGAAGAGGTGGTAACGGTTAAAAATGAACGCAATCCTTGGTTTGGTAATCTCCATCATTTCTCTAGTCACCAGACCTGCCAATTTGACGATATCAACCTCTTTCGCCTCATGGGCAAGGACACCATTCATTTGGAAAGAGTTATTCTAACCAATCATGACAATGTCATTATCCTTAGAAAGATGGTCGGAACGACTAGGATTATCGTACCTGTAGATGTGGAAATCAGCCTCAGTGTCAACTGCCTCTATGGAGATCTAACCTTCCTTCATCAACCTAAGAGATCCCTCCGCAATGAACACTATCATCAGGAAACCAGAGACTATCTCAAGAGTAACAAGAGCGTCAAGATTTTCCTAACTACTATGGTTGGCGATGTGGAGGTGGTCAGAGGATGAAAAAGCAATCGTATCTGTTAATCGGCCTGACTTCTTTCCTCTTTATCCTCTTTTTGACTAATAGTTTACTTGATATTTTTGAGCTAGACTGGTCCTATTTGTTACAGGATATCGAGAAAACGGAGAAACTCATCTTCTTGATCTTGGTCTTTAGCCTTTCCATGACCTTCTTTTTTGTCCTCTTTTGGCGCGTGATGGAAGAAATTTCTCGCAGAAAAATGCAGGTTAATCTCAAGCGACTCCTAGCAGGAAAAGAGGTAGTTACCTTTGCAGATCCAGACTTGGACGCCAGTTTTAAGTCCTTGTCTGGCAAGCTCAACCTCTTGACAGAAGCTGTTCAAAAAGCTGAAAATCAAAGCCTAGTTAAGGAAGAAGCAATCATCGAGAAAGAACGGAAGCGGATAGCACGTGACTTGCACGATACGGTTA
Source organism: Streptococcus sp. 27098_8_23 (assembly GCF_041432195.1). Taxonomy (GTDB): domain Bacteria; phylum Bacillota; class Bacilli; order Lactobacillales; family Streptococcaceae; genus Streptococcus. Next base: position 84,993 of record NZ_JAPVZF010000004.1, read on the forward strand.
GTCAGGAGTTGTTTGCGGCCCATATGATTTTATCAGGTGTCAGTCAGCAGGCTTTGAAGCTGGATAGAGAAAAGATGCAGACCCAGTTGCAAGGTGTCGCAGCTATCCTAGAAACAGCCCAGAAAGATTTGCGGGTCTTGCTCTTGCATTTGCGCCCAGTGGAGTTGGAAGAAAAGAGTTTGGTCGAGGGGATTCAAATCCTCTTAAAAGAGCTTGAGGACAAGAGCGATCTCAAGGTTAGTCTCAAGCAAAACGTGTCTAAATTGCCCAAGAAGATTGAAGAACATATCTTCCGTATTCTTCAGGAGTTGATCAGCAATACCCTCCGCCATGCCCAGGCATCTTGCCTAGATGTCTACCTCTATCAGACAGATGTTGAATTGCAGCTGAAGGTGGTGGACAATGGTATTGGTTTCCAGTTGGGGAGTTTAGACGACTTGAGTTATGGACTGCGAAATATCAAGGAGCGAGTCGAAGATATGGCAGGAACGGTTCAACTCTTGACAGCTCCCAAACAAGGGCTGGCGGTTGATATCCGTATTCCCCTGTTAGATAAGGAATTATAAGGAGTAGAGATGAAAATTTTACTGGTAGATGACCATGAAATGGTCCGATTGGGCTTGAAAAGCTACTTTGACCTCCAAGACGATGTGGAAGTTGTGGGCGAGGCTGCCAATGGGTCTCAAGGTATTGACTTGGCCTTGGAACTGCGTCCAGATGTCATTGTCATGGATATCGTCATGCCTGAGATGAATGGGATTGATGCTACCTTGGCCATCCTCAAAGAATGGCCTGAAGCCAAAATCTTGATTGTGACCTCTTACTTGGACAATGAAAAAATCATGCCAGTCTTGAATGCTGGTGCCAAAGGCTATATGCTTAAGACTTCAAGTGCAGATGAATTGCTCCACGCTGTCCGTAAGGTGGCTGCTGGCGAGCTTGCTATTGAACAAGAGGTCAGCAAGAAGGTTGAATACCACCGTAATCATATGGAGCTTCATGAGGAGCTGACTGCGCGTGAGCGAGACGTGCTCCAACTCATCGCTAAGGGCTACGAAAATCAACGCATTGCAGATGAACTCTTCATCTCTCTCAAGACGGTCAAGACCCACGTGTCCAACATCCTAGCCAAGCTTGAGGTCAGTGATCGCACCCAGGCTGCGGTCTATGCCTTTCAGCACCACTTGGTCGGGCAGGAGGACTTTTAGATGAGTCTTGAAGATTTACTTGTGGAGCTAGAAGCAGCAAAAGATCCGAAAAAGGCAGGCCCCATGGAAGCCTATATGCGTCATCAATTTCCCTTTTTAGGTATTGCTGGTCCTGAAAGAAATGCCCTCTACAGAAAATACTTTCCAAGTGCGAAAAAAACAAAGCTGATCGATTGGGATTTTGTAGACACTTGCTGGGAAAAGGATGCTAGAGAATACCAGTATGTGGCTGCTAACTATTTGAAAGCCATGCAGTCTTATCTAACGAAGGACGATTTGCCTAAGCTTGAGCGTCTGGTCGTGACCAAGTCTTGGTGGGACACGGTAGATATCCTAGATCGAGTAGTAGGAAGTTTGGTGGCTAACCATCCGGAACTTGAAGAAGTGCTTTTAAAATGGAGCCTATCAGACAATATCTGGTTGAGACGTGTGGCTATTGATCATCAGTTGTTAAGGAAAGAGAAAACAAATGTCCAACTAATGGAAAAGATCCTACTCAATAATCTGGACCAGACAGAATTTTTTATCAACAAAGCCATCGGCTGGGCTCTAAGAGACTACTCTAAAACCAATCCCGAATGGGTAGCACGTTTTATTGAAAAAAATAAGAAGAGAATGGCTGAACTTAGTATCAGGGAAGCGAGCAAGTACCTCTAGCACTATTGAAAAGCGCATTCATTACTTGAAAATTAACCGTAGTTTATGCTATAATAGACTGTATTTAAAAAATTTTAAGGAGAAATGACAGAATGTCTGTATCATTTGAAAACAAAGAAACAAACCGTGGAGTCTTGACTTTCACTATCTCTCAAGACCAAATCAAACCAGAATTGGACCGTGTATTTAACTCAGTAAAGAAAACTCTTAACGTTCCTGGTTTCCGTAAAGGTCACCTTCCACGCCCTATCTTCGACCAAAAATTTGGTGAAGAAGCTCTTTATCAAGATGCAATGAACGCACTTTTGCCAAACGCTTATGAAGCTGCAGTAAAAGAAGCTGGTCTTGAAGTGGTTGCGCAACCAAAAATTGACGTAACTTCAATGGCAAAAGGTCAAGACTGGGTTATCACAGCTGAAGTCGTGACAAAACCTGAAGTAAAATTGGGTGACTACAAAAACCTTGAAGTATCAGTGGATGTAGAAAAAGAAGTAACTGACGCTGACGTTGAAGAACGTATCGAACGCGAACGCAACAACTTGGCTGAATTGGTTATCAAAGAAGGCGCTGCTGAAAATGGCGACACTGTTGTCATCGACTTCGTTGGTTCTATCGACGGTGTTGAATTTGACGGTGGAAAAGGTGAAAACTTCTCACTTGGACTTGGTTCAGGTCAATTCATCCCTGGTTTTGAAGACCAATTGGTTGGACACTCAGCTGGCGAAACTGTTGATGTAGTTGTAACATTCCCAGAAGACTACCAAGCAGAAGACCTTGCAGGTAAAGAAGCTAAATTCGTAACAACTATTCACGAAGTAAAAGCAAAAGAAGTTCCAGCTCTTGACGATGAACTTGCAAAAGACATCGACGAAGAAGTGGAAACTCTTGACGAATTGAAAGAAAAATACCGCAAAGAATTGACTGCTGCGAAAGAAGAAGCATACAAAGATGCTCTTGAAGGTGCAGCAATCGATAAAGCTGTAGAAAACGCTGAAATCGTAGAACTTCCAGAAGAAATGATCCACGAAGAAGTTCACCGTTCAGTAAATGAATTCCTTGGAAACTTGCAACGCCAAGGGATCAACCCTGACATGTACTTCCAAATCACTGGAACTACTCAAGAAGACCTTCACAAACAATACGAAGCAGAAGCTGAGTCACGTACGAAGACTAACCTTGTTATCGAAGCAGTTGCCAAAGCTGAAGGATTTGACGCTTCAGAAGAAGAAATCCAAAAGGAAATCGAGCAATTGGCAGCAGACTACAACATGGAAGTGGCTCAAGTACAAAACTTGCTTTCAGCTGACATGTTGAAACACGATATCACTATCAAAAAAGCTGTTGAATTGATTACAAGCACAGCAACAGTAAAATAATCTTAAAAGAGAAAAAGCCCACCTGACTAGGTGGGTTTTCTGATGCACTATTTTCCAAAAATCTCTTTAAGGTCTGCGTCTGTAATCCCAATCATAGCGGGAATACTAGACCAGTTTTCCTCGGTGAGGATGTGGGATTGTTCAGAGTCACTTGCTGTGGCAGTTTCAGAGAAGGCTTGTTTACTTTCTTCAATATTAGTTTCAATTAAATCACTGAAACGCTCAATCAGATAGGTCTTGCGAGCAGTTCCAATATGCTTGACTGCATAGTCAAAGGCCTGTAATTCACCTAGTAAGATAAGTTTGCTTTTGGCGCGTGTAATGGCTGTGTAGATGAGATTTCGCTCCAGCATGCGCTTGCTAGCACTGGTGATGGGCAGGATGACAACAGGAAACTCACTTCCCTGAGACTTATGGATACTCATGGCATAGGCTAGTCGAATCTTGTACCATTCGTTACGTGGGTAGATGACCTCATTGCCATCAAAATCAATGACAATCTCGTCTTGTTTGGACTCGGTGTATTTTCCAGGAATCAGGTCTGTGATGTAGCCTAGGTCTCCGTTAAAGACATTGACTTCAGCGTCGTTGACTAGGTGAATAACCTTGTCCCCTGTTCGATAGTGACACTGAGTTGCTTCAAAGCTCACTTGCCCCTTTTGCTGAGGATTGAGCAGGTCTTGCATGAGTTGGTTGATGGCGTCAATACCAGCAGTTCCTCGATACATAGGCGCTAGCACCTGAATATCGCGAGCCGGAATGCCACTTCTGAGGGCAGCGCCGAGGATTTTCTCAATGGTAGCTGGGATATGGCCACTAGCGATTTCAAAGTAGGAACGGTCTGCCTTTTTCTGGGTAAAGTCAGCTGGCAAGATGCCTTGTCGAATTTGACTCGCCAAGGTAACGATAGTTGATTCCTCGCTCTGACGGTAAATCCGTTCTAAGCGAGTCTGAGGAATCAGGGGTATCTGGAGCAGGTCAGCCAGGACTTGTCCGGGACTAACAGACGGTAGCTGGTCGCTATCACCTACGATGAGAATTTTACTGTTAGAAGAGATATTGGAGAAGAGTTGGTTGGCTAGCCAAGTATCCACCATAGAAAACTCATCCACGATGATGAAGTCGGCATCCAGATAATCTTCCAGATGACTGGTATCATCGTCTCCCGTCATCCCCAAATGACGGTGTATGGTCGCGCTAGGCAAACCTGTCAATTCATTCATGCGCCGAGCCGCTCGACCAGTTGGAGCAGCGAGAAGAATCGGCAGGTTGCTTTTCTTCCTGAGATCGAGTCCTTCAAGCAGGGCATAGACAGCGATAATCCCATTGATAACAGTCGTCTTACCAGTACCAGGTCCACCTGTCAGGATAAAGACCTTGTTCTGGATAGCGTCGCAGATAGCCTGTTTTTGAATGGTATCGTACTGGATACCAAGCTCTTCCTCAACACTGGCGATATGCTTTTGAATGGTTTCTAGATCCTGACTTTGTTTCTTTCCTTTTTCAAGGATACGAACCAAGTGACTGCGAATGCCTTCTTCAGCGAAAAAGAGGCTGTTATCAAAGATTTTGGTATCAATCTGCTGAACCTTGTCTTCTTCGATCAAATGAGCTAATTCCTGAGCTACTTGGCTGGGATCCAGTTCCACGGGACGGGAAGATTCGAGGAGAGTCAGGGTCTGTTCCAGCAAATCTCGGGCTTCCATATAGGTATCACCCGTATCCATACATCCCTGAAAGAGACTGTGGACAAGGCCAGCACGGAAGCGTTCGGGTGCCTGACTTTCGATGCCTAGTTCGGCAGCCAATTGGTCAGCAATGGTAAAGCCCAAACCCTTGATATCTTCAACCAGTTGGTAGGGATAATTTTCAACCACATCGAGGGTTTCTTCCTTGTAAAAGTCTTGAATTTGAAAGGCCAGTTTATTGGGAATGCCGTAGTTAGCTAGTTTTGCCAAGACCATTTCTGTCCCATAGTTGAGACGGAGGGTGGAAACAAAAGCCTCACGGTTTTTTGCAGAGAGTCCTGCAATGCTTTCCAGCTTTTCAGGATGCTCCAGAATTTCGTCTATGGTATTGTCACCGTAGCTATCAACGATTTTTTGGGCCGTTTTGAGACCAATTCCCTTGAAATGACTGCTAGAAAAGTACTTGACGAGGCCCTTACTAGTTGGTTTTGCGCGTTCATAACGGTTGATCTGAAGCTGTTCCCCATACTTGGAGTGCTGAACGATTTGCCCCCAAAAAGTGTAGTCTTCCCCTTCAATCACGTCCGCCATGGTTCCGGTGACGATGATTTCAAAATCGTCAAAGTCCTCCGCATTGGTATCTTCGATATCTAGGAGGAGAATACGATAAAAATTACTGGGATTTTCAAAAATAATCCGTTCAATGGTGCCTGAAAAATAAACTTCCATAGGTTTCCTTTACATGAGTTCGTGAGAGTCGTACCCTTAGCTTCTTTCAACAAGCTAGGAGACTAAAAGGTCTTTTTCTCGCAATAGAAAAAGAGGCTGAGACTTAGCATTCTCGGCCTCTTCCTTATCTTAAAAAGTTCCGATACGGTTAAGTGGCCAGAAACGGAATTTTGCTTCGCCCTTGATATCGCTGGCCTTGAAGGTACCGACATGGCGGCTGTCGCTAGAGACTAGACGATCGTCACCAAGGAGAAGGTATTCGCCTTGAGGGACAGTAAAGCTGAATCTGGTGTTGGAATTGACATCGACCGTAAAGGCTTGTGCTTTTTGAGCAAGTTCTCTAAAGTAAACTCCCTTATTGCCTTCAAATCCTTTTCCAGTATAGGTGTTTTGCAACTTTTCTGTTTTGAACAAGTTGAGGTACTCAGCTAGGTAGGGTTCATTCGTTTCTTCACCGTTGATAAAGAGTTTGTCATTTTCGTAGCGGATGGTATCACCAGGCATACCGATAACCCTTTTGACAATGTCTTTATTTCCGTCTTCCTCATGCGCAACCACGATGTCGAAGCGGTCAATTGGGAGGTGTTTAACAACGAAGAGAACTTCTCCGTCAGCTAGGGTAGGGTCCATAGAGTGTCCTTCCACACGGACATTGCTCCAAAGAAAGATGCGGCTAAGACCGACCAGTGCGATAATCAGGAAGAAAACTCCCCATTCTTTTAGAAATGTTTTAAACGAATTCATAATTTACCTTTCTAGAAGTGCTTTGGCTTTTTCAGTGTTTTTAAAATGCAGTTTGGCACAGAAATGAAGTCCTTTCATGCCATAGGCTTGAAGGATTTTGCTGGCAACTTTATCAGATGCAGTTCCAGCGCCACTTGGCAGTTGGTAGCCCAGTTCTCGTCCAAGATTTTCCAAGTTTTCGAGGAAGAGATCACGCGCAATGATGGAGCTAACCGCAACAGCCAGGTATTTTCCCTCAGCTTTTTCTTCCAAAGTGATCTTATTTGGAAAACGGTTGGCTTCTTGCGCCAAGTACTTGTCATAGTTTTTAGGACTTGTAAAAGCATCAATGACAATTTTTTCTGGCTGGACTCCTTTTTGAAGCAGGAGAAAAATAGCCTGATTGTGAAGGGCAACCTTTACAGAAACAGCATTGTAACGCTCTCCGATAACTTCGTTGTACTTGCTCGGTGAAAGGAGGAGCGCTTGGTGCTGGACCTTTTCTTTAAGGATAGGGGCAATCTGACGAATCTTTTGGTCTGTCAGAGTCTTAGAATCCCCTACACCGAGTTTTCGCAAGAAGTCGTGCTGGTCAGGTGTCACGAAGGAAGCCACGACAGCCAGTCCACCAAAGTAGGAACCATTTCCCACCTCATCGGTCCCAATCATAGGAAAATCTTGTCCCCTAGTTTCCTCTACAACTTGATGGCCAAAGAAACTGGCGTATTGCTCAGCAGCTTCGCCCTGGAGGAGAACTTTTCCAGAAGTATAGATGGAAACCGTTGCCTGAGGCAGTCTCAAAAAATAGCGAATATAGGGATTTTTACTAGGACTGAGAGCCTTCTGATACTGACTTAAAAAACTCTGAATTTTCTCTTCACTTGGTGTGAGTGTGATACTTGCCATAGTCTCTATTGTACCACAAAAGCAGGAGAATTGGTAAAAACTGACAAAGTTAGCGAAATTTGGTATAATATCGTGAGGTGAATTTTATGGCAAATCTAAATCGATATAAGTTTACATTCGGGAAAAAGACATTAACCTTGACAACCGAGCATGACAACCTCTTTATGGAGGAAATTGCCAAGGTTGCGACTGAAAAATACCAAGCAATTAAAGAACAAATGCCTGGGGCGGATGATGAAACCATTGCGCTTCTTTTGGCGGTCAACTGTCTGTCTACACAGCTCAATCGTGAAATTGAATTTGATGACAAGGAGCAAGAGTTGTTAGAACTCCGCCACAAGTTGATTGCTGTTAAACAAGAACAGAGCAAGATTGAGGACTCCTTATGATTTCAATCCTACTCTTATTGGTTCTGGCTTGGGGCTTTTACATCGGCTACCGTAGAGGCTTGGTCCTGCAAGTTTATTATTTCCTCGTTGCAGTGATTTCAGCCTTTGTTGCGGGACAGTTTTATAAATCACTGGGCGACCACTTCCACTTGCTTGTCCCTTATGCCAATCCTCAGGAAGGACAGGGAACCTCTTTCTTCCCTTCAGACCAGCTGTTTCAGCTAGACAAGGTCTTTTATGCGGGCCTAGCCTACCTTTTAGTTTTCGGAATTTGTTATAGTATCGGACGTTTTGTCGGTTTGTTCCTGCACTTGATTCCAACTAAAAAGCTCGATGTCAAATGGTTGCGTATCGGATCAGGCGTTTTGTCGCTATTGGTAACCTTATTTGTCTTGCAAATGGCTCTGACCATCCTTGCAACAGTACCTCTGGCAGTCATTCAAAATTCACTCGAAAAAAGTATAGTAGCCAAACACATCATCCAAAGTGTCCCTTTTACGACAAACATTATCAAACAACTCTGGGTGACAAATTTAATCGGATAAAAAGGGCGGGATTTTTCCTAGCCCTTTGTTTACAGATTGGAGGACTAGGTCAAAACATCTAGTTGTTATAATCTTGTAAACAAGCATACAAGGAAAGAATATGAATACAAAAATACTAGAAACCTTAGAATTTAATAAAATCAAAGCCTTGTTTGAATCTCATCTCCTGACAGAACAAGGGCTAGAGGAGTTAAAAGCCTTGGCTCCAACTGCCAAGGCGGATAAGATCAAGCAAGCCTTTACAGAGATGGAGGAAATGCAAGCCCTTTTTGTGGAGCAACCCCACTTTACCATCCTAGCGACACGTGAGATCTCAGTGGTTTGCAAGCGTCTGGAGATGGGGGCGGACCTCAATATCGAGGAGTTCCTGCTCCTCAAACGGGTCTTGCTTGCTAGCAGAGAGTTACAAAGTTTTTATGCCAATCTCGAAAACGTACGCTTGGCCCAGTTGGCGAGATGGTTTGAGAAACTCCATGATTTTCCACACTTGCAAGGGAGTCTACAAGCCCTCAATGATGCTGGATTTATCGAAAATTTCGCCAGCGAAGAACTAGCGCGCATTCGTCGGAAGATTCATGATAGCGAGAGTCAGGTTCGAGATGTCTTACAAGCCTTGCTCAAGCAAAAAGCGCAGATGTTGACGGAAGGGATTATCGCTAGTAGAAATGGCCGTCAAGTCTTACCCGTCAAGAATACCTACCGCAACAAGATTGCAGGTGTTGTCCATGACATCTCTGCCAGTGGAAACACGGTCTATATCGAACCCCGTGAGGTCGTGAAACTGAGCGAAGAAATCGCTAGTCTGCGCGCTGATGAGCGCTATGAGATGATTCGCATCCTGCAGGAGTTATCGGAACGGGTCCGTCCTCATGCTGCAGAGATTGCTAATGACGCTTGGATTATCGGCCATTTGGACCTGATTCGTGCTAAGGTTCGCTTTATTCAAGAAAGACAAGCAGTCGTTCCTCAACTTTCAGAGAACCAAGAGATTCAACTCCTTCATGTTCGCCATCCTTTGGTCAAAAATGCTGTTGCAAACGATGTACACTTTGGTAAGGACTTAACGGCCATTGTCATTACAGGTCCCAATACAGGTGGGAAGACCATCATGCTCAAAACCCTGGGTTTGACTCAACTCATGGCCCAGTCAGGCTTGCCCATTTTAGCTGATAAGGGGAGCCGTGTTGGTATTTTCGAAGAAATCTTCGCAGATATTGGGGATGAGCAGTCTATCGAGCAAAGCTTGTCGACCTTCTCGAGCCACATGACCAATATCGTAGATATTCTTGGCAAGGTCAACCAACACTCACTTTTACTCTTAGATGAGCTTGGCGCAGGTACCGATCCGCAGGAGGGAGCAGCCCTTGCTATGGCTATTCTGGAGGATCTTCGTCTGCGTCAGGTCAAAACTATGGCGACGACCCACTATCCAGAACTCAAGGCCTACGGTATTGAGACAGCCTTTGTGCAAAATGCCAGCATGGAGTTTGATACAGCCAGTCTGCGCCCGACCTATCGCTTTATGCAGGGAGTTCCTGGCCGAAGCAATGCTTTTGAAATTGCCAAACGCCTAGGACTGTCAGATGTCATCGTCGGGGATGCCAGTCAGCAGGTCGACCAAGATAATGACGTCAACCGTATCATTGAGCAATTAGAAGAGCAAACGCTTGAAAGCCGTAAACGCTTGGACAATATCCGAGAGGTGGAGCAAGAAAACCTCAAGATGAACCGAGCACTCAAAAAACTTTACAACGAGCTCAATCGTGAAAAGGAAACTGAGCTTAACAAGGCGCGTGAACAAGCTGCGGAGATTGTGGAACTAGCGCTAGCTGAAAGCGACCAGATCCTGAAAAATCTTCACAGTAAGTCTCAACTCAAGCCCCATGAAATCATTGAAGCCAAGGCTGAGCTGAAAAAATTGGCTCCTGAAAAAGTCGACTTGTCTAAAAACAAGGTCCTTCAAAAAGCCAAGAAAAAACGAGCTCCAAAGGTGGGAGATGACATCGTGGTTCTCAGTTATGGCCAACGAGGAACCTTGACCAATCAGCTCAAGGATGGCCGTTGGGAAGCCCAAGTTGGTTTGATCAAGATGACCTTGGAAGAGAGAGAATTTGACCTTGTTCAGGCTCAGCAAGAAGCCCCAGTCAAGAAAAAACAAGTCAATGTCGTCAAACGTGCTTCTGGTCGTGGTCCGCAAGCGAGACTGGATCTCCGAGGCAAACGGTACGAAGAGGCCATGAATGAGCTGGACGCCTTTATTGACCAAGCCCTGCTCAATAACATGGCGCAAGTCGACATCATCCATGGTATCGGAACAGGTGTCATTCGTGAGGGCGTCACTAAATACCTACAAAGAAACAAGCATGTCAAGAGTTTCGGCTATGCTCCACAAAATGCTGGAGGCAGTGGCGCTACCATTGTGACCTTTAAAGGATAGAGAGAAGAAGGATTCGCTCTTTCTGAAAAAAGAAATGAAAAGTCAAAAATTTTCATAGAAAATATTGACAAAGGCTAACTTTTCTTGTAGAATAATAAAAAATAAAATACCAACACCGAATGAAGTTTAATAGAAGTGGAGAAAGGTTTGTTTTCCATGACTGTAAATGGACGGAACTCTGGAGAGACCGTGAAGGCACCGAAGGGGCAAGGCAGGCAACTGCTCAAACTCTCAGGTAAAAGGACAGAGCTAGGATAGACCACTTTTTGGCATTTATCTAAGCATTCCAGAGTACATGTATCTTACATGTGCTCTTTCTTTTGGGGTTGAAAGATAGGAGTAGGATATGTTAGAATTGCTTAAAGCGCTTGATGCTTTCGTTTGGGGGCCTCCCCTCTTGATCTTATTGGTCGGAACGGGTATCTATTTGACCATCCGACTAGGCCTTTTGCAGGTGGCTCGTCTCCCTAAAGCCTTTCAGTTGATCTTTACCAAGGATAAGGGGCATGGCGATGTGTCGAGCTTTGCTGCTCTCTGTACGGCTCTAGCAGCCACAGTTGGTACGGGAAATATCATCGGGGTCGCGACAGCCATTAAGGTTGGTGGACCAGGGGCCCTCTTTTGGATGTGGATGGCAGCCTTCTTTGGGATGGCGACCAAGTATGCCGAAGGCTTGCTGGCCATCAAATACCGTACTAAGGATGCAAATGGAGCTGTAGCTGGAGGACCCATGCATTACATCCTTTTGGGGATGGGAGAAAAGTGGCGTCCACTTGCTATCTTCTTTGCCCTAGCGGGTGTATTGGTAGCCCTCCTAGGGATTGGTACCTTTACCCAAGTCAATTCAATTACAGAATCCATTCAAAATACAGCCCAAGTTAATCCAGCTATCACGGCTCTGATTTTATCCATTTTTGTAGGGATTGCTGTCTTTGGTGGCCTCAAATCCATATCAAAAGTTTCGACAGCAGTGGTTCCTTTTATGGCTATTGTCTATATTTTAGGAACTCTTATAGTTATTCTCTTTAATATCGAGAAAGTCCCAGCTACACTTGCTCTCATCTTTACTTCAGCCTTTAGTCCAGTTGCTGCGGTAGGTGGTTTTGCAGGTGCCAGCATTCGGATGGCTATCCAAAATGGTGTGGCGCGAGGAGTCTTTTCTAACGAATCTGGTCTTGGTTCTGCTCCCATCGCAGCGGCTGCAGCTAAGACAAATGAACCAGTCGAGCAAGGCTTGATTTCCATGACAGGAACCTTTATTGATACCCTCATTATATGTACGTTGACTGGTTTAACAATCTTGGTAACTGGGGTTTGGAGCGGTGATTTAAATGGGGTTGCTTTGACTCAGTCAGCCTTTTCAACAGTTTTTTCACATTTTGGCCCCGCCCTCTTGACCATCTTCCTTGTACTCTTTGCCTTTACGACGATTCTCGGATGGAACTACTACGGAGAACGCTGTTTTGAGTTTCTCTTTGGCGTTCGCTTTATCTGGCTCTATCGAGTGGTCTTTGTGCTCATGGTCTTGTTGGGAGGATTTATCGAGTTGGATATGGTCTGGATTATCGCAGATATCGTCAATGCCTTGATGGCTTTACCAAACTTGATTGCCCTCTTAGTCTTGTCGCCAGTCGTCATTGCTGAGACTAAAAAGTATTTTAAACACTAACCCAATCACACTTTTAGTGTGATTTTTTCATTTCATAGACATTTCCTATCAAGGCGATTGAAAATATATATTATCCAAGGGGAAAATTCTATGATAGACTAAATGACAATAAAATGAAAAGAGGTTTCTTATGACAACATTTACCATCCACACAGTAGAATCAGCACCAGCAGAAGTAAAAGAAGTTCTTGAAACAGTACAAAAAGACAACAACGGCTATATTCCCAACCTAATCGGTCTCTTGGCTAATGCTCCTACCGCGCTTGAAGCCTACCGAACTGTCGGAGCCATCAACCGTCGCAACAGCCTGACACCAGTAGAGCGTGAAGTAGTGCAAATCACAGCTGCTGTAACCAATGGTTGTGCTTTCTGCGTCGCAGGTCATACAGCCTTTTCAATCAAACAAATCCAGATGAATGATGATCTCCTCCAAGCTCTCCGCAACCGCACTCCAATCGAGACAGATCCAAAACTAGATACTTTAGCTAAGTTTACCTTGGCGGTCATCAATACCAAAGGGCGTGTAGGAGATGAAGCCTTGGCTGAATTTTTGCAAGCTGGCTACACGCAACAAAATGCCTTGGATGTGGTTCTCGGTGTTAGTCTTGCCAGTCTTTGCAACTATGCCAACAACCTAGCCAATACGCCTATTAACCCAGAATTACAACCTTATGCCTAGTTCGAATCAGAAAGAAAAAATGAAGACTGAGCAATCCAGTCTTCATTTTTCTATGCTATTTTAAGCGCTTTTATGCTATACTAATAATAACATGATTATTGGAGGCTCGGATGAAAAAGCTCCCCTTGGTATTTTCTGGCTGTTTATTAGGTTTAGCAGGTGCAGGAAATCTGATCGCTGATACTTGGCCAGTTCTGTCGCATTTATTGAGTCTGATTGGTCTAGTGTTGTGGATTTTCTTTCTGATTCTTCATCTTTTTAATTGGGAAGAAACCAAGCAAGAATTGACCAAGCCCCCTCTTTTATCAGGGATGGCCACTTTTCCTATGGCTGGGATGATTTTAGCGACCTATGTCTTTCGCGTATTCCCTGCTCTTCCTTTGCTAGCACAAGGGATCTGGTGGTTTTCATTTCTCTTGGATTTGACTTTGATTGCTACTTTTACCATCAAATTTGCCTGTCCAGATAGGAGGGTCAATGCGACTCCAAGCTGGACGGTACTCTATGTGGGGATAGCAGTAGCAGCCTTGACCTATCCTCTTGTCGGAATCATTGAAATTGCCTATGCGACCTTGAGTTTTGGTTTTGTCTTGACCTTCTACCTCTATCCCCTTATTTATAGCGATTTAAAGAAAGACCCACTTCCACTAGCCTTGCTTGGACAGGAAGGAATCTACTGTGCTCCCTTTTCTCTACTCTTGGCTTCCCTAGTTCGAGTTGGAGGAGCAGACCTACCGATTTGGCTCTTGATCGTCATGATTTTGGCATCTCAGTCCTTCTTTTTCTTTGTTTTAACTCGCCTACCCAATATTTTAAAACAAGGATTTCAACCAGCCTTCTCAGCCCTCACCTTTCCAACCATTATCACAGCTACTTCGCTCAAGATGGCTCAGGGAATTTTGAAACTTCCATTTCTGGATTATCTGGTATTGGCTGAAACCGTTATTTGCCTCACTATTTTATTCTTTGTCTTGGTTGGTTATCTGATTTGGTTACGAAAAAAGGTCTAGCTAGAAATAGCTAGGCCTTATTGTTATGGTTTGATAACTTCAGCTCCACCCATGTATGGACGAAGTGCTTCTGGAATGGTTACAGAACCATCTTCATTTTGGTAGTTTTCAAGAATAGCAGCAACTGTACGTCCAACTGCAAGTCCAGAACCGTTCAAAGTGTGAAGGAGTTTCACCTTGCCATCGGCTTCATCACGGTAACGGATTTGGGCACGACGGGCTTGGAAATCTTCTGTATTTGAACAGCTTGAGATTTCACGATAGGTATTTTGGGCTGGAATCCAAACTTCCAAGTCGTAAGTCTTGGCAGCTGAGAAGCCCATATCTCCAGTAGAGAGCGCAACGACACGGTATGGAAGGTTGAGTTTTTGAAGAATATTTTCAGCGTTGACTGTCATTTTTTCCAATTCTTCGTATGATTCTTCTGGTTTGGCAAATTTGACCATTTCAACCTTGTGGAATTGGTGTAGACGGATCAAACCACGAGTATCACGACCAGCAGACCCAGCTTCTGAACGGAAAGATGGGCTCATAGCGGTAAAGTAGATTGGTAGATCTTTACCGTCAAGGATTTCATCACGGTAGTAATTTGTCAAAGGCACTTCAGCTGTAGGGATGAGGACATAACTAGTGTCTTTCAATTCAAAAGTATCATCCTTGAATTTTGGATAATTTCCGGTACCAAACATAGAGTCATGGTTAACCATGTAAGGCGTGATGACTTCCGTATAGCCCTCTTTACCATGCTCATCCAACATGAAGTTGTAGATAGCACGTTCCAAACGAGCTCCAAGCCCTTTATAGAAGAGGAAGCGAGCTCCTGTTACTTTTCCACCACGTTCCCAGTCAAGGATACCCAAGTCTTCACCAAGATCCCAGTGAGCTTTTGGCTCGAAGTCAAACTCGCGTGGAGTACCCCAACGGCGAACTTCCACATTGTCATCTTCGTCAGCCCCAACAGGAACGCTGTCAGCAGGGATGTTTGGAAGAGTAGTGGTAAATTCTGTCAATTTAGCATCGATGTCCGCTAATTCAGCATCCAAGGCTTTGACTTCAGCAGATAGGGTTTGCATTGCAGCAATCTTGTCATCGGCATTTTCCTTGTTGCGCTTAGCTTGGGCAATCTCTGCAGAAACTGTGTTACGTTCTGCTTTGAGAGTTTCAACCTTGACCAAGATGTCACGACGTTTAGCATCGATTTCTTTCATCTCATTTAAGATAGCAGCATCTACACCACGTGTAGCTAATTTTTCAGCGACAGCATCAAAATCTGTGCGAATACGTTTAATATCTAACATAAGAACTCCTTTATGAAAAAAGCACACCTGACAAAGTGTTGGAGTGGCAGGGCCACGGTTCCATCCAACTTCACAGGTGTGCACTTGATTCTGTATTTAATTGTGAACAACGGTAGAATTTCACCTATCCCTCCTATCTGCTCGCAGCATCCGCAGACTTTCTGAAAGAAGGAGATAACTTACTTATCCGTTGCTATGATTATACTAAAGTTTCTACTTTTTTGCAAATAGATTTTTAAATTTTTGACCAATGGTCTGAATCAAAGTAGGAAGTTTGACAACCTTATCGTTTCCTAATTTTTCACGAGCGATTTTGAGGATAGTCCCAGAGTCTTTTGAGGCAAAGAGGAATTTTCCTTGATTAGTGAAGACTTCAAAGTGGCGGCTGATCTTGCGACCACTTACGTTGGCTCCGATTTGCTGAATGCTGGACCAGGGGATTTGGATATATTGTTCGACATTGACATCTGGATAAAACTCTAAGGCTTGATCCCCAACTAGAAATTTTCCAACTTTTCCAGAGATAGAGAGGTAAGATGTCCCAGTGGTTTGGAGGTCAATGACTTGATTGAGTGATTGGGCCATGATTAGTCTTCCTTACTTTCATCGAAAAAGGCCTGATAGAGAGCCTTGATAGCTGCTTTTTCTTGCTCTTTATTGACAACAAACATGATGGAAACTTCACTTGAACCTTGGGACATCATCTGGATGTTGATTTTATTCTCAGACAAAGCACGTGTTGCAGTAGCAGTTACCCCGATATGACTCTTCATCTTTTCTCCTACAATCATAATGATGGAAAGGTCATGTTCGATTTCAGCATGGTCCACCTCAGCCTTTTGAACGAGTTGACGTAGAATTTCTTCTTCTTTGATAGGAGTCAATTCGCGGGAGCGGAGGATGATTGAAAGATCGTCGATACCTGTAGGCATGTGTTCCCAACCGATATTGAGATCCTCAAGGATTTGCAGAACCTTGCGACCAAACCCGACTTCGCGGTTCATGAGGTATTTTGACATGTTGATGCTGACGAAACCTGAGTCACCTGCAATCCCTACTACTGGGAATTTATCACTACTATGTTCTAAAACAATGCGCGTACCTGGGTGATCAGGGTTGTTGGTATTCTTGATGACAAGAGGAATTTTTCCGCGGTAGGCAGGAAGAAGGGCTTCATCATGAAGAACTGAAAATCCAGCATATGCCAACTCACGCATTTCACGGTAGGTTAATTCAGGAATGGAGTGTGGTTGGTGGATAATACCAGGATGGGCAGCAAAGATACCATCTACGTCTGTAAAGTTCTCATAGAGATCAGCCTTAACACCTGCTGCAATGATAGAACCTGTGATATCTGAACCACCACGTGAAAAAGTACAGATTTGATTTTCCTTAGTCACACCAAAGAAACCAGGGATGACAAGGACTTCGTTGCTATCAGCCAAGCCTTCAATCTTGTCATAACTAGATGGAATGATACGTGCGTTTCCAGGTTCACTTGTGACAACAATTCCAGCTTCTCTTGGGTGAACATAGCGTGCATCGATACCGTTTTGGTTAAAGTAGGCTGCAATCAATTTGGCATTGTTATTTTCTCCAGCCGCTAGGAAGGTATCATAGAGAAATTCATTGTCCTCTATAGGAAGAGTTGCCAAGGCCCGAATACTTTTAGAGATTTTTTCTAAAACAGCAGGTTTTAACCCTAGTTCACTAACCATAGCGGCATAACGGTCAATGATCCAACTTTGGCTAGCACTGATGTCATTTCCAGCCACATAGTCGCGATAGTATTTGATCAAGGCATCAGTTACCTTGGTATCTTCAGCATTGCGTTTACCGGGTGCAGAAACAACTACAAAACGGCGTTCTTTATCACTTTTAACGATGTTTAAAACTTTTTCTAACTGACCAGCAGAGGCAAGCGAGCTTCCACCAAATTTTACAACCTTCATAAGGACTCCTCAAGTAAGTATTTTATACGATTATAGCAGAAAGAGGGGCATTTTTCAATGAAGAAAATAACTTCCTATTATAATAGAAGAAAACACTAACTTATTTTGAAAAGCGATAACAGTTTAAAAGTAAGAGAGTCAAATTTTACTCAGACTCATAAATGATGGGTAAATAATCAGCTGAGACACTTTCCTTTAGTTTTTCCTTGCCTCTTTATCCAAAAAAAGGTATACTTTGATGATAAAACAATTTTATTGCCTTATAAAAGAAAAGGAGAAGCTATGAATCATATCTTATATCAGATCGTAGATGATCTTGCTATCATCACTTTGAATCGTCCCGAAGTGGCAAATGGTTTCCATATCCCAATGTGTGAGGAAATTTTAGAAGCTTTGACCCTAGCAGAGCAGGATCAAGCTGTGCAGTTCATCTTGATTAATGCGAATGGGAAGGTCTTTTCAGTTGGAGGAGACTTGGTTGAGATGAAACGCGCAGTGGACGAAGATGATATCCCATCTTTGAATAAGATTGCAGAATTAGTCAATACAATTTCTTTTAAAATCAAGCAAATTCCAAAACCTGTTTTGATGGAGGTAGATGGAGCGGTCGCTGGTGCTGCAGCAAATATGGCAGTAGCAGTTGATTTCTGTTTAGCGACTGACAAGGCAAAATTCATTCAAGCCTTTGTCGGAGTTGGATTGGCGCCAGACGCTGGTGGGATTCATCTCTTGAGTCGTAGTATCGGGGTAACACGGGCTGCACAACTTGCCATGACAGGTGAAGCTTTGACTGCTGAAAAAGCGCTAGAATGGGGCGTGGTATACCGTGTTTGTGAAGTTGACAAATTAGAAAAAACAAGAGAACAGGTTCTGAAAAAATTAAGAAGAGGTTCAGCAAACTCATACGCAGCGATTAAAAAGTTAGTTTGGGAAAGTCAATTCAAGGATTGGCAGAATTATGCCGAATTAGAATTGAAACTACAAGAATCGTTATCTCTAACTGAAGATTTCAAAGAAGGGGTTCGAGCGCATTCTGAAAGAAGAAGACCAAAATTTACAGGAATGTGAAAAAATACTTGCACAATTTTTTGAAGTTTGTTATACTTCTTTTATCAAATGTTTTGATTGTAAAAGTTTTTTGAGGGGGAGGGAAACGATTTGGACTACCAACAAGTAAATGATTATCTAACATCTATTTTTAATAACGTCCTTGTGATTGAGGAGGTTAGCTTACGAGGTAGTCGATTCAAAGACATCTCCATCAAAGAAATGCACACGATCGATGTGATTGGGAAGTTCCCGGAGGCAACGCCAAGCAAGGTTTCAAAGGAACTGATGGTAACTCTTGGAACGGTTACGACGAGCTTGAATAACCTGGAAAGAAAAGGTTATATTGAGCGTATTCGTTCTGATCAGGATCGACGTGTGGTCTATCTGCATTTGACCAAGAAAGGTCGGTTAGTCCATCGTCTTCATAGACGTTTTCACAAGGCAATGGTCGAAAAAATCATCGATGGCATGAGTCCTGAGGAAATAGAAGTTATGGGTAGAGGATTAATCAATCTTTATCAATTTTTGGAGGATTTGAAATAATGGCTTTTGCAAAAATAAGCCAGGTTGCTCATTATGTTCCAGAGCAAGTGGTCACTAATCATGACTTAGCCCAAATCATGGACACAAGCGATGAGTGGATTTCAAGTCGGACAGGAATTAAACAGAGACATATCTCAAAAACAGAGTCTACAAGTGATTTGGCGACAGAAGTAGCTAAGAGCTTGTTGGCTAAAGGGAGCTTAACAGCGGATCAGATTGATTTTATCATTGTAGCGACGATTACCCCAGACTCGATGATGCCTTCCACAGCAGCTCGAGTTCAGGCGAATATCGGAGCGCATAGAGCTTTCGCCTTTGATCTGACAGCAGCTTGCAGTGGCTTTGTATTCGCTCTCTCAACTGCAGAAAAGTTTTTAAGTTCTGGACAGTTCAAAAAAGGGATTGTTATCGGGGCTGAGACCTTATCCAAGGCAGTTGATTGGTCTGATCGTTCAACAGCTGTTCTCTTTGGGGATGGTGCTGGTGGAGTTCTCTTGGAAGCGAGCGAAACACGTCACTTCCTTGTGGAAAGTCTCTATACAGATGGCTCTCGGAGCGAGTGTTTGACCTATGGTCAAACGGCTTTGGCTTCTCCTTTCTCGGATCAAGAAGCAGTTCCTGCTTTTTTGAAAATGGATGGACGAGCAGTTTTTGATTTTGCAAATCGTGATGTTGCTAGATCGATCAAAGAAACCATTGAAAATGGTCCAATCGCAGCATCGGAATTGGATTATCTCTTGCTTCATCAGGCAAATATCCGCATTTTGGATAAGATGGCTAAGAAGATCGGTGTAGACCGAGACAAGCTTCCTGCCAATATGATGGAGTATGGAAATACCAGTGCAGCAAGTATCCCGATTTTGCTCTCAGAGTGTGTGGAGAATGGCATGATTCGTTTAGATGGTAGCCAGACGATTCTCCTATCAGGCTTCGGTGGAGGTTTGACATGGGGCACACTCATTCTTACAATCTAGGTAATCATGTGGTAAACACATAGTTATAAATTTTTTATATTTTAAAGGAGTCCTATCATGGCAGTATTTGAAAAAGTACAAGAAATTATCGTTGAAGAACTTGGGAAAGACGCATCAGAAGTAACACTTGAATCTACTTTTGATGATTTGGATGCAGATTCATTGGACTTGTTCCAAGTAATCTCTGAAATCGAAGATGCTTTCGATATCCAAATCGAAGCAGAGGATAACTTGAAAACAGTTGGTGACTTGGTTGCCTACGTTGAAGAGCAAACAAAATAATTAACATATTACTAGAAGGAGTAGGGGAAACCCACTCCCTCTTGTTTAGGTAATAGTTTGAAACTCAAATGATAAACTCATCGAACTATTACGTAAGCAAGGAATGATGGAGGCACTATGAAAACACGTATTACAGAATTATTGAACATTGATTATCCTATTTTTCAAGGAGGAATGGCCTGGGTTGCGGATGGTGACTTGGCTGGTGCAGTATCAAAAGCTGGTGGTCTAGGGATCATCGGTGGTGGGAATGCACCTAAAGAGGTCGTAAAGGCTAATATCGATAAAATCAAATCACTTACGGACAAACCTTTTGGTGTCAACATCATGCTCTTGTCACCTTTTGTAGAAGACATCGTTGATCTCGTGATTGAAGAAGGGGTCAAGGTGGTTACAACTGGTGCAGGAAATCCAAGTAAATACATGACTCGTTTCCATGATGCAGGAATTACAGTTATTCCTGTTGTTCCAAGTGTTGCTTTGGCAAAACGCATGGAAAAAATTGGTGCAGATGCAGTTATTGCAGAGGGAATGGAAGCCGGTGGGCATATTGGTAAATTAACGACGATGACCTTGGTTCGCCAAGTTGCTGCAGCTGTTTCGATTCCAGTTATCGCAGCTGGAGGAATTGCGGACGGTGAAGGTGTCGCTGCAGGCTTTATGCTTGGTGCTGAGGCCGTTCAAGTTGGTACGCGTTTCGTAGTAGCTAAGGAATCTAACGCCCATCCAAAATATAAGGAAAAAATCTTAAAAGCGCGTGATATCGATACGACTATTTCCGCTCAACACTTTGGACATGCTGTTCGTGCCATTAAAAACCAATTGACACGTGACTTTGAGCAGGCTGAAAAAGATGCCTTTAAACAAGAAAATCCAGATTTAGAAATCTTTGAACAAATGGGGGCTGGTGCTCTTGCTAAAGCCGTTGTTCATGGAGATGTAGAAGGTGGATCTGTCATGGCAGGTCAGATCGCTGGTTTGGTTTCTAAAGAGGAAACTGTCGAAGAAATTCTAAAAGATCTATACTATGGCGCAGCCAAAAAAATTCAAGAAGAAGCCTCTCGTTGGGCAGGAGTTGTAAGAAATGACTAAAACAGCCTTTCTATTTGCAGGTCAAGGTGCTCAGTATCTAGGAATGGGGCGTGATCTCTATGATTACTACCCTATCGTCAAGGAAACAATTGACCAAGCCAGTCAGGTTTTGGGTTATGACCTTCGTGACTTGATTGATAAGGAAGAAACCAAGTTAAACCAGACTCGCTATACGCAACCAGCTATTTTAGCAACCTCGGTTGCTATTTACCGGCTATTGAAAGAAAAGGGCTACCAGCCAGATATGGTGGCAGGATTGTCTCTTGGGGAATATTCTGCTCTTGTAGCAAGTGGGGCCTTGGACTTTGAGGATGCAGTTGCCTTGGTTGCTAAGCGCGGTGCTTATATGGAAGAAGCTGCACCTGCAGGCTCTGGGAAGATGGTTGCCGTTCTTAATACTCCGGTTGAAGTGATTGAGGAAGCTTGTGAAACAGCCTCTAAAATTGGAGTAGTGACTCCAGCCAACTACAACACCCCAAGCCAAATCGTTATCGGTGGTGAGGTGGCTGCAGTTGACCGCGCAGTTGAACTCTTGCAGGAAGCAGGAGCAAAACGATTGATTCCTTTAAATGTATCGGGTCCTTTCCATACAGCCCTACTTGAGCCAGCCAGTCAGCAACTAGCTGGAGCTCTTGAGGGAGTAAGTTTCGCTGATTTCACTTGCCCACTAGTTGGCAATACGGAAGCTGCTGTTATGGAAAAAGGTCGAATCCAAGAGCTTTTGACGCGTCAGGTCAAAGAACCTGTTCGTTTTTATGAAAGTATTGCTGTGATGCAGGATGCTGGGGTAACCAACTTTATTGAAATTGGTCCTGGTAAGATCCTATCAGGCTTTGTCAAAAAAATCGATAAAACAGCTCAGCTAGCTAACGTTGAAGACCAAGCAAGCTTGGATGCTTTGTTAGGAAACTAATGATCCCTTCTCCCACAAAATACAACAGGAAATAGGAGAAATAGAATGCAACTTACAAACAAAAATGTCTTTGTAACAGGTTCAAGTCGTGGTATCGGACTTGCCATTGCTCACAAATTTGCCCAACTAGGCGCTAATGTAGTTTTGAATAGTCGTGGAGCAATCTCAGAAGAATTGCTGGCTGAGTTTTCAAACTACGGTGTCAAAGTAGTACCGATCTCAGGTGATGTTTCAAACTTTGCAGATGCCAAGCGTATGGTAGATCAAGCGATTGCAGAACTCGGTTCTGTCGATGTCTTGGTCAACAATGCTGGGATCACTCAAGATACGCTTATGCTCAAGATGACCGAAGAAGACTTTGAAAAAGTGATTAAAATCAACTTGACAGGTACCTTCAACATGACGCAAGCAGTTTTGAAACAGATGATCAAGGCACGTGAAGGTGCGATTATCAATATGTCTAGTGTGGTCGGTTTGATGGGAAATATCGGACAAGCCAACTATGCAGCTTCTAAAGCAGGTTTGATTGGTTTTACCAAGTCAGTTGCGCGTGAAGTTGCCAATCGCAACGTACGCGTAAATGCTCTTGCACCAGGAATGATCGAATCAGATATGACGGCTGTTTTATCTGATAAGGTCAAGGAAGCGACATTGGCTCAAATCCCAATGAAACATTTTGGTCAAGCAGAACATATCGCAGATGCTACAGTGTTCCTGGCTGGACAGGATTATTTGACTGGACAAGTTCTCGCTGTTGATGGCGGACTTAGCATGTAAAAAATAAGGAAAGATATAGGTAAGACAGATGAAACTAAATCGAGTTGTAGTAACAGGTTACGGATTGACCTCTCCTATCGGAAATACTCCAGAAGAATTTTGGAACAGTTTGCAAACTGGGAAGATTGGAATTGGAGAAATCACTAAGTTTGACCATAGCGAATTTGCTGTGCACAATGCGGCAGAAGTTCAAGATTTCCCATTTGATAAATACTTTGTCAAAAAAGATACCAACCGTTTTGACAACTATTCTTTGTATGCCTTGTATGCGGCTCAAGAAGCGGTGACAAATGCAAATCTTGATGTAGAAGCAATCGATAAAGATCGCTTTGGTGTCATCGTTGCTTCTGGTATTGGGGGAATTAAAGAAATCGAAGATCAGGTTATCCGTCTTCATGAAAAAGGTCCAAAACGCGTTAAACCAATGACGCTTCCAAAAGCCTTGCCAAATATGGCTTCAGGAAATGTTGCCATGCGTTTCGGAGCAAACGGTATCTGTAAATCAATCAATACAGCCTGTGCCTCATCAAATGATGCCATTGGGGATGCCTTCCGCTCTATCAAGTTTGGTTTCCAAGATGTCATGTTAGTTGGTGGATCAGAATCATCTATCACTCCTTTTGCCATCGCTGGTTTCCAAGCATTGACTGCCCTATCAACTACAGAGGATCCAACTCGTGCTTCTATCCCATTTGACAAAGACCGTAATGGTTTTGTGATGGGAGAAGGTTCAGGGATGTTGGTTCTTGAGAGTCTTGAACATGCTGAAAAACGTGGTGCAACTATCTTGGCTGAAGTAGTTGGCTATGGTAATACCTGTGATGCTTACCATATGACTTCACCTCATCCAGAGGGTCAAGGTGCGATTAAGGCTATGAAGTTGGCTTTGGAAGAAGCAGAAATTTCTCCAGAGCAAGTGGCTTACGTCAATGCCCACGGAACTTCAACTCCTGCTAATGAAAAAGGAGAAAGTGGTGCGATCGTCGCTGTTCTTGGTAAAGAAGTACCTGTATCTTCAACCAAGTCCTTTACAGGACACTTGCTTGGTGCTGCAGGAGCAGTAGAAGCCATCGCTACCATCGAAGCCATGCGTCATAACTATGTACCAATGACAGCTGGAACAAGTGAGTTGTCAGACTATATCGAAGCGAATGTCGTTTATGGACAAGGCTTGGAGCAGGAAATCCCTTATGCTATTTCAAACACTTTTGGTTTTGGTGGACACAATGCGGTTCTTGCTTTCAAACGTTGGGAGAATAAATAATTATGAATTTAAATGAAATCAAGGACTTGATGACTCAATTTGACCAATCAAGTTTGAGAGAATTTTCTTATAAAAATGGAACGGACGAATTGCAGTTCAGTAAGAATGAAGCAAGAATGGCTTCTGAAGCACCAGCTCAAGTTGCTCCAGTGCCAACTGCAGTAGCTGCAAGTCCAGTAGTTTCTGCTCCTTCAACTCTAGTAGAGAGTTCTGTGGAAGAAGCTCCAGCACCAGCTGAAACGACGGTTGCTCCAGAGGGTGATGTTGTTGAAAGCCCACTTGTAGGGGTGGCTTACTTGGCTGCTGGACCAGATAAACCTGCCTTTGTCACAGTTGGAGACAGTGTTAAAAAAGGTCAGACTTTGGTGATCATCGAAGCCATGAAAGTCATGAATGAAATCCCTGCACCTAAAGATGGTGTGGTGACAGAAATTCTCGTTTCAAATGAAGAAATGGTTGAGTTCGGTAAAGGATTGGTACGCATCAAATGATCGATATTCAAGGAATCAAAGAAGCTCTACCCCATCGCTACCCCATGCTCCTAGTGGATCGTGTCTTGGAAGTGAGCGAAGATACCATTGTTGCCATTAAAAATGTGACCATCAACGAACCTTTCTTCAATGGGCATTTTCCACAATACCCAGTCATGCCAGGTGTTCTGATTATGGAAGCCTTGGCTCAGACTGCTGGTGTCTTGGAATTGTCCAAACCTGAAAATAAAGGGAAACTGGTCTTCTATGCTGGCATGGACAAGGTTAAGTTCAAGAAGCAAGTTGTACCAGGTGACCAATTAGTCATGACGGCTACTTTTGTCAAACGTCGTGGTACGATTGCTGTGGTTGAAGCAAAGGCTGAAGTAGATGGTAAGCTTGCAGCGAGTGGTACTCTTACCTTTGCAATTGGAAACTAAGGAGGTTCTCCATGTTTCGTAAAATTTTGATTGCCAACCGTGGTGAGATTGCGGTTCGCATTATTCGAGCTGCGCGTGAATTGGGCATTGCGACCGTAGCAGTTTATTCAACTGCTGATAAGGAAGCTCTTCACACACTTCTAGCGGATGAAGCTATCTGTATCGGACCTGGTAAGGCGACAGAATCTTATCTCAATATCAATGCGATTTTATCTGCTGCAGTCTTAACAGAGGCAGAAGCCATCCATCCAGGTTTTGGATTTCTTAGCGAAAACTCCAAGTTTGCCACTATGTGTGACGAAGTGGGGATTAAGTTTATCGGCCCTTCTGGCGCTGTAATGGATACCATGGGTGATAAGATCAATGCGCGTGAACAAATGATCAAGGCTGGGGTTCCAGTTATCCCAGGATCTGATGGTGAAGTTCACACGGCTGAAGAGGCCCTTGCAGTTGCAGAAAAAATTGGCTATCCTGTCATGCTTAAGGCATCGGCAGGTGGTGGTGGAAAAGGGATTCGTAAGGTTGAAAAGGCAGAAGACTTGGTCGCAGCCTTTGAGACAGCATCCAGTGAAGCCAAGGCCAATTTTGGAAATGGCGCTATGTATCTTGAGCGTGTGATTTATCCAGCTCGCCATATCGAAGTTCAGATTCTTGCGGACCAAGAGGGTCATGTTGTCCATCTTGGTGAACGGGACTGTTCACTCCAACGGAATAACCAAAAGGTCTTAGAAGAAAGCCCATCCATTGCGATTGGCAAAACCCTTCGTCATGAAATTGGTGCTGCAGCCGTTCGTGCAGCAGAGTCTGTAGGCTATGAAAATGCAGGAACGATTGAATTTCTTCTCGATGAAGCGAGTGGCAATTTCTACTTCATGGAAATGAATACTCGTGTGCAAGTGGAACACCCAGTCACAGAGTTTGTTTCAGGTGTTGATATCGTGAAGGAACAGATTCGCATTGCTGCCGGGCAACCTTTACCTTTCAAACAAGAAGATATCGTCCTACGAGGTCATGCTATCGAGTGCCGGATCAATGCAGAAAATCCAGCATTTAACTTTGCTCCAAGCCCAGGGAAAATTACCAATCTCTATCTACCAAGTGGTGGAGTTGGCTTGCGCGTGGACTCAGCAGTTTATCCAGGTTATACCATTCCCCCTTACTATGATAGTATGATTGCTAAAATCATTGTTCATGGGGAGAATCGTTTTGATGCTCTTATGAAGATGCAACGGGCACTTTATGAACTTGATATTGAAGGAGTGCAAACCAATGCAGACTTCCAGTTGGATCTGATTTCAGACCGCCGAGTTATCGCTGGTGACTACGATACTTCCTTCTTGATGGAAACTTTCTTGCCAAAATACCAAGAAAAAGAATAGACTTTCAAACAGTATGAGAACTAAAAGGGGGAGTTATGGCTCTATTTAGTAAAAAGGATAAGTATATTCGGATCAATCCTAACCGTTCCGTAAGGCAGAAACCACAAGCCAAGCCTGAGGTTCCGGATGAACTCTTCTCCCAGTGTCCTGGTTGTAAACACACCATTTATCAAAAGGACCTTGGGAGCGAACGAATTTGTCCCCATTGTAGCTATACTTTCCGTATTTCAGCTCAGGAACGCTTGGATTTGACGATTGATTCTGACAGCTTTGTGGAGATGTTTACGGGTATTGAAACTCAAGATCCATTAAACTTTCCTGGCTACCAGAAAAAATTGGCTACTATGCGTGAAAAGACAGGTTTGGATGAAGCAGTACTGACTGGTACAGCTAGTATCAAGGGACAAAAAGTTGCCCTTGGGATCATGGATTCAAATTTTATCATGGCTTCTATGGGAACCGTTGTGGGTGAAAAAATCACGCGCTTGTTTGAGTATGCAACGGTAGAAAACTTGTCAGTCGTTCTCTTCACAGCTTCTGGTGGAGCCCGTATGCAAGAAGGAATCATGAGTTTGATGCAGATGGCTAAAATTTCTGCGGCAGTTCAACGTCATTCCAAGGCAGGACTTTTTTACCTAACTATCTTAACCGATCCGACAACAGGTGGGGTGACTGCTTCTTTTGCTATGGAAGGTGATATTATCCTAGCGGAGCCACAGAGTTTGGTTGGGTTTGCTGGACGTCGTGTTATCGAAAATACAGTTCGTGAGACCTTGCCGGATGACTTCCAAAAGGCAGAATTTCTACTTGAACATGGATTTGTTGATGCAATTGTTAAACGGAGAGAATTGCCTGAAACAATTGCTAAATTAGTAAGATTGCATGGAGGAAGTCGCGGATGAATATTGCAAAAATAGTCAGAGAGGCACGCGAGCAGAGTCGTTTGACCGCACTTGATTTTGCCAATGGAATTTTTGACGAGTTTATCGAATTGCATGGAGATCGCTCTTTCCGTGATGATGGTGCGGTCATCGGTGGAATTGGTTGGTTAGGTGACCAAGCAGTAACTGTCCTTGGTATCCAAAAGGGAAAAAGTCTTCATGATAACCTCAAACGAAATTTTGGGCAACCACATCCAGAAGGCTATCGTAAGGCCTTGCGCCTGATGAAACAGGCAGAAAAGTTTGGCCGTCCAGTTGTGACTTTTATCAATACGGCGGGTGCTTACCCAGGTGTTGGTGCCGAGGAACGTGGACAAGGTGAAGCAATTGCCCGAAACCTGATGGAAATGAGTGACCTCAAGGTTCCAATCATTGCGATTATTATCGGTGAAGGTGGATCTGGTGGGGCCCTAGCTCTAGCCGTAGCTAACCGTGTCTGGATGTTAGAAAACTCAATCTATGCCGTACTCAGTCCAGAAGGATTTGCCTCTATCCTTTGGAAGGATGGAAGTCGTGCTATGGAAGCAGCGGAGTTGATGAAAATCACTTCACATGAACTTCTAGAAATGGGAATCGTAGACAAGGTGATCTCAGAAGCAGGTCTCTCCAGTAAGGAACTGCTAGGATGCGTTAAAAATGAATTGCGTGCAGAACTAGATAGATTGCAAGAACTACCACTCGACCAACTTATCGAAGAACGTTACCAACGCTTTAGAAAATACTAAGAAAATTTAAAAGCTAGAACATTTTGTTCTAGCTATTTTGATAATAGACCATGGATAAACATGAATACTCTAGATAAATAAGAAAAACAATCAATGGTCTATCCTCTATAGAGCCCTAATAGAGAGTTTACCGTTAGGAGAGAAAGAATGAAAAAGACAATACATTTAGGAATCTGTATGATTTTAATGTTCCTGTACATTTATTTAACGCCATTAGGAGCCATAACTCTAGCTAGGATCTTTGGTTTAGGAATGGACAGCTATATAATCTTCCTAGTTGGAGAAGTGTTACTTATTTTCTTTTTATTCGTTTTGTGGTTGAAAAAGAAGAAGATGCTCTTTATCTTCGAGAAAAAGAGTTGGCGC
This sequence comes from Streptococcus sp. 27098_8_23, assembly GCF_041432195.1. Classification (GTDB taxonomy): domain Bacteria; phylum Bacillota; class Bacilli; order Lactobacillales; family Streptococcaceae; genus Streptococcus. The sequence continues at coordinate 113,475 of NZ_JAPVZF010000004.1, forward strand.
TGGTCTTATCTCGCTTTCTTAGTGGCTTGTTTTCTTATCTATTCTTTTTTAAATGGATTTAGAATGCAGAATATTCGATTAATTAACCATAGCTTTATTTTCCAAGACCTTCTTTCAGAACTTTACTCAAACGGAAGAGAAACGACTCTATCAAGTCTTATATTTTTAATCTTTAACATTTCGATTGTACCTGTTGTTGAGGAGACAATCTATAGGGGTTATTTTATGAATACCTTCTTTCCGAAGTCGGAATTTTATTTGGATGTGTTCTTGTCTTCTTTCATCTTTGGGCTCAGTCACTTGGTTCTATCTCATCGTGACCCCATCAGTCTCATCATTTATAGTATTCTTGGTCTTCTATTTGCAGTTGCTTATCGAGTTACGGGTAGTCTTCGATTTACCATTGTTTGTCATAGTTTCTATAATGCGATTCCCTATGCTCCGTCGATCTTATTTTATATCTATTATTTGATTTTTAGATAGTGGTAGGCAAAGAAAAAAGTGTTTGATAATTGTCAAACACTTTTTCTATTTACTGTTCTTCTGTTACAAACTGGCTGAGCAGTCCGTTGATAAAACGGGCAGATTTTTGATCTGAGAAGTCCTTTGCAAGCTCGATAGCTTCATTAACCGCAACCAGCTGTGGGGTGTCAAATGAAGTGATTTCAAAGACTCCCAAGCGAAGGAGGTTTCTCTCCACGAGAGTTAAACGCTCGATGGTCCAACCTGCTTTTAAATGCTGAGTGATTTGATTGTCTAGTTCTTCCTTTTTAGCTTGAACACCAGAAACTAGCTCTGTCAAAAAGGCTGGAAGTTGCACATCCGTATCTTCACGATCATGAGTATAGGCGAAACGACAAGCAGTTTCGACGTCCGTACCGAATTCAAGGCTCATAAGAGCTTGAAAAGCGCATTTACGGAGTTGGCGTCTAGATTCTAATAGTGGACTAGTCATTGAGGAAGTCCTCGTCAAATAGATCTTTCAATTCTGGTTTTGGTGTTTTATCTGGAACGATACCTGCAACGTGGATATTGATAGCAGCGAGTTCAACATCAGCCATATTGCGGACTGCATCTTTAACAGCTTTCTGGATCGCAACCGCTACCTTAGGAACTTTTACTCCGTACTCAAGGTAGAGATAGATATCTGCTGTGAGCTCTTCGTCCACGTTTTTTAGATAAACACCACGGCCAAGAGAAAGTTTTGAAAGGGTGTCAGACACTGATTTGTTTGAAAAAGAGTGAACACCCTCTACTTTTGCAGTAGCGATAGCAATGATTTTTTCAAGTACACGTGGGGCGATAACGATTTCGCCAAGTTGTTCTTCAATTCCCATAGAATGACCTCTTTCTAGAGATTAGGCACGAGAAACGTAAGTTCCTTCAGCAGTGTTGATAACGAGTTTTTGTCCTGCTTCGATGAAGTCTGGAACGTTTACGACAAGTCCAGTTTCCATCGTTGCTGGTTTACCAGAACCTGTAACAGTAGCACCTTTGATAGAAGGTTGAGTTTCTGCAACTGTCAATTCGACAGTAGTAGGAACGGTAACACCAATCACTTCAGTTCCGTAGAATTGGATCTTCACTTCTGAGTTTTCAAGGATGTAAAGCAATTCGTTTTCAACGTTGACTACAGGGATTTCGTATTGGTCGTAAGTTTCTGTGTTCATGAAGTAGGCTGTGTCATCCATTTTGTACAAGTATTGAGCTGGGACAGTCTCGATGATAGCTTGTTCAAATTTTTCCTCTGGACGGTAGCTTGTGTCAAATGTAGAACCAGTACGGACATCACGCAATTTCATACGCATGATTGTGTTTCCTTTACCTGGTTTGTGGTGGCTAGCTTCCAAAACGCGGATCAATTTTCCGTCAGCTGTTTCAAAGGTCATACCAGCCTTTAATTTACTTGCTTCAATCATGTTTTTACCTCTTTAATAAATAATTTACTCTTTATTGTACCATAAAAGACAACATTACTCAAATGTCAGAAGGAGCTTAATTAGTTGACTGGTACGATATTTCCATCTTCGTCTTTGGTAACGAGGACGTATTTTCCATCGACTTCGATGTAAAAATTCTTGCTGGCAGTTTGTCCAGTGTTTTGAGCCGGTGCTTGATTTTGAACTTGTTGGCTTAGTTGACCACCCAGAGTTTGGCCAAGATTCATGCCCATAAACATGTTCATCCCATTGCCATTCCCTTCGTTGGCAGCTGCAGCAATGAGCGCTTCATTGCGAGCACGGCGTTCTTCGATTTCAATCGTGTTGTACTTCATTGCCACGAGCTCACTATCAAGCTTGCGAACGATATCAAGACTTTCTTGGTCGTAGCTGAGGTCTTCAAGCAAGATATTGGTGGCTTCAATCCCGTAGAGGCCTGTCCAAACCTTGTTGACCTCTTGTTTAGCGAGTTCGTTAAAGGTGTCTTGATTGGCATTGAGGCTATAGATATCAACCTTGTTTTCGTTGGTATATTTGGCAATGGCAATCGCGATTTTTGGTGCGATATTTTGACGGAGCGTTCCTTGAGCTACATCTTGGAGAGTAAATGGCTGTCCGTCAGTAATTTGACGGCTAACAGAACTCACGTAGAAGAGGACTGGATCTGCTATTTTTACATCAAACAAGCCATAAAAACGGATGTTGAGCAGTTGTTGGTAACGTTCGCTGAAATATTCGACCGCATTTTGTGTGCCGAACTTATTACCTGCAATAGGTTGCATGCGGATAAAGATAATTTCTTGTTGGGTGATGACTTGTCCACCAAAAGAGAAACGGTTTTTAAAGTTTTCCCAAGTGCCTTTTAAACCACCTTTTTCAAGGAGCCAGGCGTTATCACCAGCTTGCCATTCGTGGCTACCTGCTTCGAGGACTTCACCAAGGAAGGTACCGTTGTTTACCAAAACAGCGGTATAACCTTGAGGAACGATAACCACACTGCCATCTGACAAAAGTCCAGTATTTTGATTGCTGTGACGAGAACGTCCATCTGGGTCTTTTGTGAGTAATTGACCTTTGACGGCCAAGGCGTCGCCAGAGACATTATCTGGAAGGACAATGGCTTCCTTGAATTTACTATCATTAAAACTATTTAAGCCTGCTGATAAGGCTGCACGTATAAATCCCATAATTCCTCCTAATTATAAAGCTCGTCTTCATCCACAACATCATAGGTATCGAGTACCCATTGGTTTGGACTGCGAGAGAGATTGGCACCACAGTAGTCGCACTCACTAACTGCAGAGATTTTCAATGGGGCGCCACAGTTTGGACAGTGGTCGCTCACAACTTCGTCTGGAGTGACTGCTTGCGTTTGGCTACCGTGTTGACGGATAAAGTTCAATTGATACACGGTGAAGAGATCTTTTTTAGGGTCTCCTTCAAGGACACGGCGAGTCTCATCGTCAATGACATAGTCCCGCAAGGTAGATGACAGGATCACCACTAAGGTATCGTTTCCGTCAGGATTTTCAATGAATTCCTTGATGCGAACATTTTCGATACAAACTTTCTCTAAAACATTAGTTGTTTTAGCACGAATATGGTCTTCGAGTTGGGTACTGTGTTGGGAATAGAGACTGGTACTTTCTAAAGCTCGGACAGAGTTCCAATTTTTTTCAGTCCAGGCAACCTGCAATTTAAGGTAGACTTCCTTAACCCAAGATGTGAAGGCTTCCGCGTCAAAGTTTGGATCCCCATATTTCACACGACTAATGGCCAGTGTGTTGTGTTCAACTCGACGATGGAGCGTTTGAGAATCATTACTAGTGTAGGTTGAATTCGAATCTCCAGACTTATTCTGCAAGGATTTGACGATAACAACTAGTATGATTCCTCCGACTAATATGAACATAAATCCTAAATAGGGAGAGCTAGCAGAACTGTCAGAGGATGATCCATATCCAGAGCGGTAGTAGTGGTAGGATGAGCCACCAGAACGACTTCCACCTCCACTTGAGCGGCTGCTACTTCTGGAGCTACTGCGGCTGCTCCCTCCACTTCTGGAATGTCCGACACCCGCATCAACGATTTGAGGCACGGATAGAAAAACAAGTAATAAACAGGTCATTAAAAGAGCATAAAACTTTTTCATGTGTCTCCTAACTATATGATTGAAAAGGTAGAATTCTGAATTCGAATGATTATTAAACTATTTAATAACCTTTAAAATAATCTAATATATACTAGGCGTTATTTACTAGCATTTAGCTTCTTTATGGAATGGCGTTCGATGAGCCATCCCACAATCCATCCTATTGCTAGCAAGTAATTTTCAAAAGCACCGATAGCATTTACAGGAGAGTGATACTCCATATAATTGAGTAAGTGATTTGTTCCTATTCCAATTCCGCCAATAATGAGAGCAAGAAGTGCGATTCGTAGGTAGAACCAATCGTATTTAATATTGACAGCGAGAATAATAATCAATACAGCTAAATTCCATATTCCAATTTCTCGTTGCCAACCAGCAGATATTCCGTACCCGGAGTGGCTTCCCATGTATGATGGAAAGAAAATTTGTAGTATAGAAGCGCCTAACATAGCGATGATGACTAAGACAAATAGCAATCGTAAAAATTTGTTCATTCATTCCCCTTGTCTCATTCTCGTTTAAAAAGTAGAAAAAAGTGTTTAAAGAGTAAATTACTCACTTTCTTTCAACTTCGCCAATTCCTGGGCAAGTAGTTTAAGAGCAACTTGTGGGTTGGCTTGGCCTTTGGTTGCCTTCATAAGGAATCCTGTGAAGGCCTTGTCTGCGTTTCGTTTGCCTGACTTAAAGTCGGCAACGGCAGCTTCGTTATCCGCAAAGACTTGGTGGATGATTGGAATCAGAACATCTGGATCAGAGATTTGGACCATACCTGCTTTTTCCACGTATTCACGCGCGCCACCGCCATTTTTAGCTAGGTGGACAAAGACTTTCTTGGCAATCTTAGAAGAGATCGTGCCGTCTTCGATGATGGCAATCATTTCTACCAAGTTTTCTGGTGTCAATTCGATTTGTTCTAGTGTTTTACCTTCGGCGTTCAAGAACTGAGCAACTTCACCTTGGAGCCAGTTAGAGACTTGTTTGGCATCGCCACCGAGTGCAACAGCTTTTTCAAAGAAGTCAGAAGTGACCTTATTTGCCGTCAACTGACTAGCATCGTAGTCTGACAAGCCAAGGTCAGCAACGTAGCGTGCACGGCGTTCCTTTGGAAACTCTGGCAGTTCAGTACGCATTTCCTCAATCCACTCGTCTGAGATTTCAAAGAGTGGTAGGTCTGGTTCTGGGAAGTAGCGGTAGTCTGCAGCCCCTTCCTTGACACGCATGAGGATGGTTGCCTTGTTAGCTTCATCGTAACGGCGTGTTTCTTGGCGAATTTGACCACCTGAGCGAAGAATTTCAGCCTGACGTTGGACTTCGTACTCAAGACCCTTGCGAACGTTCGAGAAGGAGTTGAGGTTTTTCAACTCAGTCTTGGTACCGAATTTTTCTTGACCATAAGGACGAAGCGAGATGTTAGCATCCACACGCATAGAACCTTCTTCCATCTTAACGTCTGAAATGCCAGCGTACTGGATGACTTCCTTGAGAGCTGTTAGATAAGCATAGGCTTCTTCTGGGGAACGCATGTCGGCCTCAGATACGATTTCAATCAATGGCACCCCTTGACGATTGAGGTCAACATAAGAGTAGCCATCTGTACCGTGGGTGTTTTTACCAGCGTCTTCTTCCAAGTGGGCGCGTTCAATACCGATTTTCTTGGTCGTACCATCTTCTAGCTCCACTTCAATCCAACCATTGTAACCAATTGGCTCATCAAACTGAGAAATTTGGTAGGCTTTTGGATTATCAGGGTAGAAGTAGTTCTTGCGGTCAAAGTGCATCTTTTTGTGGATGTCCATGTTGAGGGCAAGAGCTGCCTTGATACCAGCATCGACAACACCCTTATTGAGAACTGGAAGTACTCCTGGGAAGGACCAGTCAATCACGTTAGTGTTGGCATTTTGGTCATTTCCAAAGTGGGCAGATGTAGGTGAGAAGATTTTTGAATTGGTGTTGAGCTCTACGTGGACTTCAAGTCCAATGACTGTTTCAAAGTTCATTAGTTGTCACCTCCAAAAATCACGGGTTGTTGTTTGTGGTAGTCTGTTGTTGCTTCAAAGGCAGCAGCAACTTGGTAAATGGTTTCCTCAGAGTACTTAGGACCGATCAATTGGAGACCGACTGGTAGACCTTGAGCAAATCCAGCAGGAATCGAAATTCCTGGGAGACCAGCTAAGTTGACTGGGATGGTCAAAAGGTCAGCCAAGTACATGGCAACTGGGTCGTGATTGAGTGAATCCAAGTCATAGGCAACGCTTGGCGCAGTTGGTCCCAAAATCAAGTCGTAATCCGCAAAGACGTTTTCGAAATCTTGGATGATGAGGGTACGGACTTGACCAGCTTTCTTATAGTAGGCATCATAGTAACCTGATGAAAGGCTGAAAGTGCCGAGCATGATACGGCGTTTCACTTCTTCACCGAAACCTTGGCTACGGCTGTTTACATAGATTTCATCAAGATTAGTCGCATCCTCTGCGCGGTAACCGTAACGGATACCGTCAAAACGTTGCAAGTTTGATGAAGCTTCAGATGAAGCGATGATGTAGTAGACGGCAACACCGTATTTAGAGTGAGGAAGGCTGACTTCTTCGACGATAGCACCAAGTTTTTCAAAGTGTTTGGCTGCATTTAGAATGGTTTCCTTAACCTCTGGGTCAATCCCTTCACCAAGGTATTCCTTAGGCAAAGCAATTTTCATTCCCTTGATGTCTTGACCAATTTTTGAAGTAAAGTCGGCAATGCGGACAGGAGCAGAAGTAGAGTCTTTAGCATCTTCGCTGGCAATAGCATTGAGCAAGAGGGCATTTTCTTTAACAGTTGGTGCAAAAGGTCCAATCTGGTCTAATGAGCTACCGAAGGCAATGAGACCGAAACGTGAAACTGTTCCGTAGGTTGGCTTGAGACCAACGATCCCGTTGAAGGCAGCAGGTTGGCGGATAGAACCACCAGTATCAGATCCAAGTGACAATCGGACTTGCCCAGAAGCTACAGCTGCGGCAGAACCGCTTGATGAACCACCAGGAACCTTGCTGTGGTCCCAAGCATTTTTAGTGGCACCAAAGTGGGAAGTCTCACCTGAACCACCCATGGCAAACTCGTCCATGTTGGTTTTTCCGACAACAATCATACCCTTAGCTTTGGTATTGGCAACGGCTGTCGCATCAAAGATAGGCTCGTAGTTGTAGAGCATTTCTGAGGCAGCCGTTGTAAGGATACCGTCGGTAGAGATATTATCCTTAACAGCCAGTGGAATTCCAGAAAGGACATTATCCACGTTAATTCCAGCTTCATCAATAGTTTTAGCTTGAGCAAGAGCCTGCTCTTCAGCGATAGTGACAAAAGCGTTGATAGCTGCCTCGCGAGACTTGATATCTTCAAGCGTGGCTTGTGTCAATTCAGTTGCAGAAATTTCCTTAGAGACAAGGAGATTGTGCAAGTCTTCAATAGTTTTGTTATTAAAAGTCATTAGGCATCTCCTCCATCATCTAGGATAGCTGGTACCTTGATATAGTAGTTTTCTTTTTCAGGTACGTTTTTAAACAAGCGGTCACGGTCTGTTCCTTCTTCGGCCACATCAGGGCGGAGTACGGTCTTGCGGTCAGCCATGGTCGTAGTAGGTGCGACACCAGTTGTGTCGACTTCGCCCAGCAATTCAACCATGTCAACAATTTTAGACAAGGTTGTCGCAAAGGCAGCAGTTTCTTCTTCAGAGAATTTTAATTTTGAAAGATTGGCAACGTGTGTTACCTCTTCTTGCGTAATTTTCATCTTGCATCCTTTCGTGAAATGATGATTTTTAGTCTGTTCTATTTTACCATAATTTCCTATAAATAAGGGAGCCAAACTGAAAAGAAATAGAAATTGAAAAATCGCTTTTAATTCGCTATAATGGTTAAACTAGAGAATAGAAAAAATAAGAGTTAGGATAGAAATATGTTCCATCAATTTATCACCAGATCTCAAACGGTTCCTCCTCCCATTTCCCTCTTTTGGTATGGGATTATGATGCTTACTTTAGTGCTTTGTATTTATGGAGCACTTGCTTATCACAAAAATCCGAAATTTGTTCGCTTGTTTAAGGGAATTCAGATCCTCCAGTTGCTAGCCCTATATAGCTGGTATGTTGGCTTTGGGATTCCATTTTCTAATAGCCTTCCATTTTACCATTGCCGTTTGGCTATGTTTGCGGTGGTTTTCTTGCCAGATAAATGGCGTAGCAAGCAATATTTTGCCCTCTTAGGAGCAAGTGGAGCGGTCTTTGCCTTGGTTTACCCCGTTTTTGACCCCTATGATTTCCCACATATTACCAGTTTTTCATTTTTGATTGGGCACTATGCCCTTCTAGTGAATTCCTTGATTTACTTGATGAATCACTATGATAAGACCTTGCTCAAGAAATATATGATTGTAGCCTATACCTTTATCCTCAATCTCTTTCTAGTTGGGGTTAATCAGATGACGGGTGGAAATTATGGTTTGTTAAACAAGACACCTTTTATTCCGGAGGCTCCCTTGTGGTTAAAATACCTTCTTGTGTCCGTCATCCTTTCGCTGGCTCTGGTTCTCTTTGATATCTTGTTCAAGAAACGGTGGCAAAAGAGAAATCAGGCGCAATCTGTGCTCTAGCTTGCCTTTTCATCGGATGAGCAATTGAAAAACTCCCCAAAATCCGATATAATGGAGAGTTGAAAGGAATAGTACAATCCAATGTAAAAATTATTCTTAGCAACTGAAACAACTAAAAATAGAGAATCAAAGAAAGAGAACTTATGACTATTCAAGAAGAAATTAAGAAACGCCGTACCTTTGCCATCATCTCCCACCCGGACGCGGGGAAAACAACCATCACTGAGCAGTTGCTCTATTTTGGGGGCGAGATTCGTGAGGCTGGTACCGTAAAAGGGAAGAAAACAGGGACTTTTGCCAAGTCTGACTGGATGGATATCGAGAAACAACGTGGGATTTCGGTTACTTCATCTGTGATGCAGTTTGACTACGATGGCAAGCGCGTCAACATCCTCGACACACCAGGGCACGAGGACTTCTCAGAAGATACTTATCGTACCTTGATGGCGGTGGATGCTGCGGTCATGGTCGTCGACTCTGCCAAGGGTATCGAGGCCCAAACCAAAAAATTGTTTGAGGTTGTCAAGCACCGCGGCATTCCAGTCTTTACCTTTATGAACAAGTTGGACCGTGATGGTCGTGAACCACTAGATCTCTTGCAAGAACTAGAAGAAGTCCTAGGTATTGCGAGCTATCCGATGAACTGGCCAATCGGGATGGGGAAAGCCTTTGAAGGCTTGTATGACCTTTATAACCAACGCTTGGAGCTCTATAAAGGGGATGAGCGTTTTGCCAGTCTAGAAGATGGAGATAAGCTCTTTGGAAGCAATCCTTTCTACGCTCAGGTTAAGGACGATATCGAACTGTTGCAAGAAGCAGGAAATGAATTTTCAGAAGAAGCTATTCTTGCAGGAGAATTGACTCCGGTCTTCTTTGGTTCAGCTCTTACTAACTTTGGGGTGCAGACCTTCCTTGAGACCTTCCTTAAGTTTGCTCCAGAACCACATGGACACAAGAAAACAGATGGCGAAATTGTGGATCCTTATGACAAGGATTTCTCAGGATTTGTCTTTAAAATCCAAGCCAACATGGACCCTCGTCACCGTGACCGCATTGCCTTTGTCCGTATCGTATCGGGCGAATTTGAGCGTGGGATGAGTGTCAATCTCCCTCGTACTGGTAAAGGTGCCAAACTGTCTAATGTTACCCAGTTTATGGCGGAAAGTCGTGAAAATGTGACCAATGCCGTGGCTGGAGATATCATCGGGGTTTACGATACAGGTACTTATCAGGTTGGAGATACGCTAACTGTTGGGAAAAACAAGTTTGAGTTTGAACCACTGCCAACCTTTACTCCTGAAATTTTCATGAAAGTTTCTGCTAAGAACGTCATGAAGCAAAAATCCTTCCACAAGGGAATTGAGCAATTGGTGCAAGAGGGAGCCATTCAGCTTTATAAGAATTACCAAACAGGCGAGTACATGCTAGGGGCTGTCGGACAACTCCAATTTGAAGTCTTTAAGCACCGCATGGAAGGCGAGTACAATGCAGAAGTGGTCATGAGCCCAATGGGTAAAAAGACTGTTCGTTGGATCAAGCCTGAGGACTTGGACGAGCGCATGTCCTCAAGCCGCAATATCTTGGCCAAGGACCGTTTTGACCAACCAGTCTTCCTCTTTGAAAATGACTTTGCCCTTCGCTGGTTTGTGGACAAGTATCCAGATGTGGAGTTGGAAGAAAAGATGTAAAAAATAATTACATTACGCAGTAAAATAATTCTTCATGTTTTGACTGTTAGCCTCATGGTAAATTGATATTTTGGTTTATATTATAAGGTTAGAACGTTTGAAGAAAAAGTTTCAGAGTATGAAAGTGAGAAAATAAGTGAGTGAATTAAATAATTTTAGGATAAGTTCATTTTCAATTAATGGTTTGTTCGGAACATTTAATCATAGTGTTTTTTTAAAAGATGATGGAATTACTATTATTATTGGGAAAAATGGAATTGGAAAAACATACTTTTTGAATGCCATTGATAATTTTTTTAGCCTTAAGTGGGAGTTTTTTATAGATTTAGAATTTGATTCAATTGAGTTTGTATTAAATGACGGCTCTCGATGGAGTGTTAACAAAGTAGAACGAGACGATAAATTATTATTTGAAATCAACGAAAGCGGAAAAAAAGAAGAATCCTTTGAATTTGATTTAACTATCTTGGAGAATATTTCAAAACGTTCTTATTATTCTCCATCAGATATCAATCAAAAGGCTATTGAAATATCTAAAATTATGCCTACAATAAATAAGATAAGTTATAATAGATTTTTAGATGAGGAAACTGGTCTCCAGTATTCAAGAACTGAACTAATTGAAGAATTTGGGAATCAGCTTGTTCAGAGAAGAGTTTATTCTCCTATTGAGAAAGAGAAAATAACAGGTAAAATAGCTAAAATAATTGATGCTAATAAAACAGAATTTGTTGAAACACAACGTATTTATAATATTGAAGATGGGGAACTAGCTACTCGAGAAAATATAACATACTATGCTAAAGAATTGGTTCGGATGATAAACGAAACAGAAAAAGAATACAATGAAGTATCAGTGAAGTTGGATTCGAATTTTGTTTTTGATTTAGTTAATTATTCCCAAAATAATCCAGTTGATGAACATAGTATACTTAATCGCTATAACGAATTGATTGAAAAAACTCAAATGTTATCAAGGATGGGATTATTATCTTCTGAGGAGAATCGAAAAGCGATAACTAGTGAGCAGGCAAAAGAGTCAGCAAATGCTATTGATTTATACATTAGAAATACAGAAAAGAAATTAAAGAAATATGATAAACTGAAGAACAATGTTAGTTTGTTCAAAAAAATAATCAATGAAAGATTTGAACATAAAGAATTGTACATTGATAGAGATAAAGGATTTTTAGTCAAATCAACATCGGAAGAGCAAAGAATTATTCCATTACATAAACTGTCTTCGGGAGAAAAAAATGAGTTTAACCTATTTTTTAAACTAATATTTTTGACAGACAGAGACTCAATTATTTTAATTGATGAACCGGAAATTTCATTGCATGTTGAGTGGCAAAATGCCTTTATACAGGATTTGCAGGGAATTATAGAAAAAAATAACTTTAGAGTGATTATAGCAACACATTCACCAGATATTATTGATGACAACTGGGCACTTACTAATGATTTAAGTGGTGTTTTGGAGAGTTCGAATGAATAGTATGATTAATGGAATGAATTCAATAAGGTATCAAAATCGTTATAGAATGTCTGAAAATAATAATCAATTTCAGGTTTATGTTGAAAGCGAGACAGATGTTATAGCGTATAGAAAATTTTTTTCTATAAAACATAAAAATATGAAATTTGTTCCAGTAAAAGGGTGGGAAGAAGTAGTCAAACTTGTCACTACTTCTGATCTAAACGTAGTTGAACAACGGAGGACTATTGGAATAATAGATGCGGATTTAACTCATATTACTGGAGAGAACAGAACAAACTGTAATAGGGTCTTTTTGACAGATTATCATGATGTGGAAACTCTTTTTCTATCTTTGTTTAATATACAATCTTTTATCGATTCTGGTGAAATAAGAGAAGCGGAAAATCCTCTTGATAAAGCAAAAGAAATAAGTTTTGAAATTGGTTTATATCGTTATGTAAATAATAAAGACGGAGATGATAAATTTAAACTGAGGTTCAGTGGTCAAAATGGAAAAAAGAAATTACCATACTTCAAAAAGTCGTTTTATAAAAAAATAGATTCGATAAAAAAAGAGATTATTGATCTTCAGTATGATTTAAGTCCGGATTTTGTATCTAATAGAAAAAACTATGTTAAACTTTTAGAAGAAGAGATTTGCAGTATAAACAGAGAGGAATTAGAAGATTATCAAATTATTAATGGACATGATTTTTTACCAATTTTTATGAAACTATTTAATGATTCTGCAAAAGCGTATAATTTTGGAGAGGGTAAAGAAAGAGAGTTTTGGAATTTTATACTTCTAGTGGTTGATTCATATCACTTTCAACAGACTATCTTATATAAAGATATTTCAAACTATATCACAGAGAGTGTAGATTAAGTATCTCTATTGTACTGACCCCAAAAAGTTAGACAATTAAAAAAGAGGCAGGACAGAAACTACTTCTAGATATCAAAAAACGAGCATTTCCGTAAATGGAGATACTCGTTTTCCCATGTCATTATTTTTTCAGCTTAACTGTACTCAAGAATGAAATTGCTGTGTGGTTTTATTTTTAAGATAGTTTTTCGTTAGCCAATTTCTTGTAGGCTAGTGTTAACAAAATTCCCTAAACTCCGCCCCAATGTGGGACGGAGTTTAGGAGGGCTTTTAGGTCGCTAATCGGTAAACAGCTTCAGCATAGATATCCATTTTTTATTCTATAAAATTTTAAAAAAATTTTATAGATGGTAGAAAAAATGAATTTTTCTGAGATAAAGAGCTGGTTGAAACAAAAAAATCCCTTAGACTAGGAAGATTGCTCTAGTCTAAGGGAATGGAACGGTTGGTACAAGAAGGAACCATCCAGCTTTATAAGAATTACCAAACAGGTGAGTATATTCTAGGTGCTCTGTTGGACAACTCCAGTTCGAAGTCTTTAAACACCGTATGGAAGGCGAGTATAACGCCGAAGTGGTCATGAGCCCAATGGGTAAAAAGACAGTTCGTTGGATTAAACCAGAAGATTTAGATGAACGTATGTCTTCAAGTCGAAACATCTTGGCTAAAGATCGCTTTGACCAACCTGTCTTCCTCTTCGAAAATGACTTTGCTCTTCGCTGGTTTGCGGACAAGTATCCAGACGTAGAGTTGGAGGAGAAGATGTAAATCGTTACAAATGACTAGCAACACAAAGTTGCTATCATTTAACGGTAACCGCTATGGCGGTTTACCTAAACGCTTCACTAGGTAAAACCCACGAATGGTATCGATTCGTGGGTTTTGCCGTCGTAACATAAAGGAAGCGAACTAGCTAACTGCCTTACTAACTACGTTTGGCAAATAGAATCGATTTGCCAAACTCCGTGTCGTAGTGTAAAATTGGCTTACCTAAACGCTTCACTAGGAAGAATCCACGAATTTTATCGATTCGTAGATTTTTCCGTTGTAACGGGTAGTGAGAGGGCTAGCAACCTGCCTCACTAATTCATCGGCGAAAAATAATCGTTTTCGCCTCTTCGTGTCGTAGATTACGGCTATTAATTAGTGTGGCATTTTGCTTAAATGCGTCTTAAAAAACTCCGCGAATGGTTTCGATTCGTGGATTTTTTCGTTGGAAAGGCTAGAAAGTTACATCGGCTACCGGCCTCATTAATTCATTTGTGAAACTGCCTATAAATACTCTACTTCTAAAAGTCTGTGGATGCTATTGATTCATGGACTTTTTCTATATTTTGAATAAAAATCCATTCCTTAGGTAATTGGAATTATTTGCTCGATTTTTTAAGCATTTAGAAATGGTTTAAAAATAAATAAAATATGTTAACAGAACAATAAAATGAAGATTATATTGAAAAAACAGAATAGATTTGAAATCAAGTTATTTTTGAAATCATTTTCTTTCTTTAGGATATATTATAGATATTGAATTGTCGGTATATTTGGTATATAATAAGAAGATAGTATTTTATAGGTGAATAGATCTTTTTCAAGTTGAGGGGATGAACATGTTTTTTAGACGCCAGAAGGGTGAATATAGGGAAACAGACCGTGTAACTCGGTTCAAATTAATCAAATCAGGGAAGCATTGGCTACGGGCCTCGACTTCCCTTTTTGGCTTATTTAAGGTGATGCGTGGAAGTGCGGATACGAGCCAAGTAAAGACAGAAATGGTTGAAAAGCAAGAAGGTCAGAAGTTGACCGGTTTGGATGTTTTGAAAGGGATAGCAGCTACGGGGACGATCTTAGGTGGTTTTGCTGCGACGCAAACGCGTGTTTATGCCAATGATGCAGTCGCTGTTGAAAAGACTGTCGAATCAAAAGATACCCTGGCGACGAGAGATTCAGTAGTGCTAGGGACGACACAGGATCATCAAGATACTGCTAGCTTGTCTTTGTCTACTAGTCAAAGTCAGTCATTGTCAGAATTAAATTCGCAGAGTGCCAGTCAATCTGCCTCTACGAGCCAGTCCATCAGTGCCTCAAGCTCTTCTAGTATGAGTCAGTCGATGAGCCAATCTGCTTCTACTAGTCAATCTTTGGCAAACAGTCAAAGTGTAACTGCTAGTTCAAGTGAATCCCTTGGAACACAAAATCAAGCGAATAGTAATCTGTCAGAGAGAGCTTCAGTTGGTGTTCAAAGTCAGTACCAAGCAAGTGAGTCAGCTCGGGAGACAGTGAAAGAATCACAACCTTCAAAAGAATTAAAAGCAGTTGATTTTTCTACAGAATCCTTACCTCAAAGTCAGTCTGGTCGTGTAAAGAATGAAGGTGTGACGGCTGAATCGAGTCTGACTATGACTTCTGTAGCCTTGACAGAAAAGCAAAGTGAAGAAAAACGGAAGAAATTAGAGGCCTTGTCTGCTGAGATTGGGCAGTTTCTAACTCAAGCGCAGGGACTTCCAAACTCGGATGAGGCAATTGCCAAGGCTAGTCTAGCGAAGAATGAGATAGCAGAAGCCTTGAAAGGGGAGGCTTCTGACCTTGCTACTATCTTACAAAAAGCTACAGAAGTTCGAAATAGCATTGCAAATGCTGTGTTACGTGCCAACTCTGGACTTCGTGACAGCAGAAACGGACAAGCTTTGACCCAAGCTTCAAATACCGCTAGCTTCAGAGCTGCTAGGGATACAGAGAAGCCAGAACGAACACGAATTGTTACGAATGAAGGAGCTACAGTTGATGGTCAACTGATTAGAGTTTATCGTGAAGAACGTTTCGAAGCGACTTTTGAGTTCACTGATAATAGCGGACGAATTGAGCATGCGAGGGTTGAAAAGTATCCGACGGTTGCTTTAGTGCCAAGAGGCAAAACAGTAGATACGATTACTTCAAGTAATGTTAAAAACGATGTTCATACAATAACAACAACTGTTCCGACTGAAAAATTTGGACAAGATGGCAATGCAACTTCCACTAATCCTTTTAAAGTAACAGCAAGTGGCTCTATCAGTAAGTCAATTCAAGCAGGCGGTTTGTGGACGCGTTATATCTACACATATGACCAAGCAAATAATTATAATGGGAATGATGTAGATACAAATAAAAAATCTGTAACAGAAAATCCTGCAGCTATTCAATTTGTAGCTGTTGCGCAAACTGAAAAATATACAGCAGTCGCTAAAGGGAATTCATCTCAAACCTTAACTTTGAATTCTGGGCAAACAACCATTTCTGTTGGTGAAGCCAGTCAGTACATTACGAATGCAGCAGGTACTCCAGAACTTCCAACTACAGGAATAACTCCAGGTACTCAGACAACCTATACTTGGAAATCTGGAACCAATACGAATTTGTCTGCTGGTCGGCATACGTTGACTGCAGTGGTAACTTATCCAGATGGAAGTACGGATGAAGTAGAGATTCCGATTGAGGTTCGCCCTCAGACACCTAGAATTGAGGAACGTTTCCTTAACGAAAAAGGTGGTCTCACAAATCAAGCGATTACGGTAGATGGAGTGACTCCAGGTGGGACTGTTACTCTTACAATTGCAGGGGAAACATTCACCAAACAAGCAACGGGGAGCTCGACTAGTGTAACCTTTACTGCAAATGAGTTGAAGAAGGTATACGATCGTAATGGAGGACGACTTCCTAGTGGACCGGTGACTGCAAGTACGACAGTGAATGGTTTGGTTTCAGATGTGTTTAATGGACAAATCACGCCAAATCAAGCGTCAATTTCAGTAAGTAATAGCCAATCAGCGTCCGTAAGTTCGAGTCAATCTGCATCAGTAAGTGCCAGTCAATCCGCCTCAGCGAGTGCGAGCCAATCCGCTTCAGCGAGCGCTAGTCAGTCAGCGTCATTGAGCTCCAGCCAATCCGCTTCAGTAAGTTCGAGTCAGTCCGCATCGGTGAGCTCAAGTCAATCTGCCTCAGCGAGCGCTAGTCAGTCAGCCTCAGCGAGTGCGAGCCAATCCGCTTCATTGAGTGCTAGTCAATCTGCATCTGCAAGTTCTAGCCGGTCAGCGTCTGTAAGCTCCAGCCAATCCGCTTCAGCAAGCTCAAGCCAGTCCGCCTCGGTAAGTTCGAGTCAATCAGCGTCATTGAGCTCCAGCCAATCCGCCTCAGTCAGCTCAAGCCAATCTGTTTCAGCGAGTGCTAGCCGATCAGCGTCAATGAGCTCAAGTCAATCCGCATCAGTAAGTTCGAGCCAATCCGCTTCAGTGAGCTCAAGCCAATCTGTTTCAGCGAGTGCTAGCCGATCAGCGTCAATGAGCTCAAGTCAATCCGCATCAGTAAGTTCGAGCCAATCAGCTTCAGTGAGCTCCAGCCAATCTGTTTCAGCGAGTGCTAGCCGATCAGCGTCAATGAGCTCAAGTCAATCCGCATCAGCGAGTGTCAGCCAATCAGCTTCAGTGAGCGCTAGTCAGTCCGCATCAGCGAGTGCAAGTGAATCGGCTTCCGTAAGCTCGAGTCAATCCGCCTCAGCGAGCTCGAGTCAATCAGCCTCAGCAAGCTCAAGTCAGTCCGCTTCGGTCAGCTCAAGTCAGTCCGCCTCAGCGAGCGCAAGCGAATCAGCTTCAGCGAGCGCCAGCCAGTCTGCCTCAGTCAGCTCAAGCGAATCTGCCTCAGCGAGCGCTAGTCAGTCTGCCTCAGTGAGCTCCAGCCAATCTGCCTCAGTAAGCGCTAGTCAGTCTGCATCTGCAAGTTCGAGCCAATCTGTATCGGTGAGCTCAAGTCAATCCGCTTCAGCGAGCTCTAGTCAATCTGCCTCAGTAAGCGCTAGTCAGTCTGCCTCAGTAAGCGCAAGTGAATCAGTTTCCGTAAGCGCTAGTCAGTCTGTATCGGTAAGCACAAGTGAATCCGCTTCAGTCAGCGCTAGTCAGTCTGCATCAGCAAGCTCAAGTCAATCAGCCTCAGTAAGCTCAAGCCAGTCAGCGTCGGCAAGTTCCAGCCAATCAGCATCCGTGAGCGCGAGCCGGTCAGCTTCAGTAAGTTCTAGTCAATCCGCCTCAGCGAGCTCCAGCCAATCAGCCTCAGTGAGCGCCAGTCAATCAGCGTCTGTAAGCTCAAGTCAATCGGCTTCATCCAGCGCTAGTCAATCTGCGTCGGCAAGTTCGAGTCAATCGGCTTCAGTGAGTGCCAGTCAGTCTGCATCTGCAAGTTCGAGTCAGTCAGCATCTGCAAGCTCAAGCCAGTCCGCCTCAGTCAGCTCGAGTCAGTCTGCGTCAGCCAGCGCAAGTCAGTCTGCTTCGGTTAGCTCAAGTCAGTCAGCTTCAGCGAGCGCAAGTCAGTCTGCATCTGCAAGCTCCAGCCAATCAGCATCAGTAAGCTCCAG